>NZ_CAKZPW010000329.1:0-10252 GCF_937139385.1 uncultured Maritalea sp.
GGCGTTTATTGGCGACCGCGTATTCTGTGATGGTGCTCCGATGAACTTTTTTTTCAAGCAGAAGACGGCATACCAGGTTACCACCAGTGGACTGGAGTTCAGACGTGTGCCCTTCCGACCTAATTCTACATAGCGTTCAAAGAAGCTTTCAAGGAACGCTGTTACCAAACGTCCACGATCTTCTGGGATCAGTGCACGCTTTTCAAGTCTCATATAGTCACGATCGCGCAAAACACCAAGGGTTGCAGCGTAAGTTGATGGGCGACCGATGCCCAACTCTTCCATTTTCTTGATCAAGCTGGCTTCAGTAAAGCGGGCAGGTGGCTGGGTATGGTGCTGTTCTGCAAGAACATCCAGCAAAGAAGGCTTGTCGCCTGTATCAAGGGCTGGAAGCTCTTTTGAGTTTTCATCGTCTTTGTCCAGCGTGCTCGCGCCATAAAGGGACATAAACCCTGGAAACGTAATAACAGAACCAACAGCGCGTAAGTCGATTTGGCGATCGCCCTCAACCCGAAGATCAGCAGTTGTGCGGGCAATTTCAGCTGCACGCATTTGGCTGGCCATGGTGCGTTTCCAAATCAACTCATAAAGTTTTTGCTGATCTGGATCAGAGTTTTTCAGCTGCGCTGGCGTGCGCGACAAATCGGTCGGACGAATGGCCTCGTGCGCTTCTTGGGCGTTTTTGGCTTTTGACTGATAAATCCGCGCTTTCTCAGGCAGATAGTTGTCACCAAAATCACGCGCAATTTGGCGGCGCGTTGCATCAATGGCTTCGGGCGCTATCTGCACACCATCGGTACGCATATAGGTGATCGAACCGTCTTCATATAGGCGTTGCGCGATCTGCATTGTGCGTGAAGGGGAGAACCCTAGGCGACTGGATGCATCTTGCTGGATCGTTGAAGTGGTAAATGGCGCATATGGATTACGCTTGGTCGGTTTCTTCTCAACTTTGCCAACAACAATGTTGCCAGCTTTAATCGCAGCTTGAATGGCTTCAGCTTCTTCGCTGGTTTTAATATCGAGTTTGTCGACTTTGTTACCATCAAGGGTATATAGGCGCGCATCAAATCTGGTGCCGTCTTTTTCAAAGTTGGACGTTACGCTCCAATATTCTTGCGGTTTGAATTTTTCAATTTCTGTTTCGCGTTCGCAAACCAAGCGCAAAGCAACAGATTGCACGCGGCCCGCAGAGCGAGAGCCTGGCAATTTGCGCCAAAGGACGGGCGAAAGCGTGAAGCCCACAAGATAGTCGAGTGCGCGGCGCGCCAAATAAGCGTCGACCAACGGCACATCAAGGTCACGAGGGTTTGCCATCGCTTCCAAGACAGCCGTTTTGGTAATCGCATTGAATACAACACGTTTGACGGGTTTGTCTTTGAGTGCTTTCTTTTCTCTAAGCACTTCCAAAACGTGCCAAGAAATAGCTTCACCTTCGCGATCCGGATCGGTTGCGAGGATCAGTTCGTCAGCGGCTTTTACAGCACGCGTGATTTCCGTAAGGCGCTTTTTTGACGCTGCATCAACTTCCCACTTCATCTCAAAATCATGTTCGGGATCAACTGAACCATCCTTAGATGGCAGATCACGCACGTGTCCGAAAGACGCGAGAACCTCGAAATCTTTTCCGAGATACTTATTGATTGTCTTAGCTTTAGCGGGGCTTTCGACAATAACAACTTTCATCGCGTATTTCCTTAACTCGAGTGTGGTGGGCGGTGCGCAACATGGTATTGTTCGGTGTTCAATGTCAATCATTCAACACGTTGCTGATGTGGTCACCTAGTGGAGAAACATGACGAATTCAAGTGAATGTTTTATTTCACGCGCTCAATTTTATATTTACGAGCTGCCCGGCAGACCTTTCTATACGCCCTGCAATTTCAAGATCTAGCAAAACCATTTGCACCGCTTGAGCGGGCAAATTGGTTGCTCTTATCACCTCATCAATTGCAATGGGGGTATGACTGAGTGCTGATAACACCTCGTCAGTGGCGTTAGGTGCTTGGTCCATATCCCACTCTGTTGCGAATTCCTCTTCATCCTCGTTAAACAGCGTTGGTTGGCTCAATTCGAACGTGTTGAGTTGTTCTAATATGTCATCCACATTTCTTACGAGTGTCGCGCCATCTCGGATCAATTTATTGCCACCTGCGGCACGAGGATCCAATGGAAAGCCGGGGATCGCCATGACATCGCGGTTTTGTTCGTTCGCCAAACGCGCGGTGATGAGGGAGCCTGAGCGAATGGCCGCTTCTACAACCAAAACGCCGAGTGAAATTCCTGCTACGATGCGGTTGCGGCGTGGAAAGTCGCGGGCGATAGGACGCGTGCCGAGGGGCATCTCGCTGACCAATAGACCACCATTGTCGACGATCGATTGCGCTAAATCTCGGTTTTGTTCGGGGTAGATATGGTCGACGCCGCCGGCAAATACTGCAACTGTTCCATTTTTCAAGCTAGCGGCATGAGCGGCGCTATCAATGCCGCGCGCAAGACCGGAGATAATGATATAACCTTCCTGACCCAATTCAGAGGCCAATTGGCGTGTAAGTGCCATTCCCGCGGCTGATGCGTTGCGGGCGCCAACTATGGCGAGGCTTTTTTGCATGTCGAAGCGCGCCTGCCCAAGTACTGAAAGCAAGGGCGGCGCGCCCGACGCATGAGCGAGCAGGGGAGGAAAGTCTGGCTCGCCCAGTGCAACTAGTCGGCCGCCGAGTTTATTCAACCGCTCGATTTCTCGAATAGCGTCTTCGGTGGGGCAGACTTTTATTGGTTTGGCAGCGCCGCCGCGCGCCGCCAGAGCTGGCAAAGCGTTCAATGCGGCATCAACTGTGCCGTATCGGTTGATCAAACGCTTGAATGTGGCAGGGCCAACATTTTCGGAGCGGATCAGCCTTAGCCAAGCCAGCTTTTGATTGTCAGAGAGATGTGTTTTGGGAGGTGTCGGCTCATCGAATAGCTGCATCAGCTAGCCGATTGAGACTTTTCACCACCTATTTTGGGTTCGGTACCGTTCATAAGGCGTAAAATATTCTCTTTGTGTCGATAGTATAAAAATATGGAAATCACTGCACACGCAGCGCTTAAGTATGGGCCGGACCAGATCCAAGCGAAAACTGGCGCAGCAGCTGCGGCGGAAAGTGCCGACAGCGAAGAATAACGACGGGCGAAAGCAACAACGGCCCATGTTAGGCACACAAGTAGTGCCACAATGAAATTGAAGGCAAATAAGGTGCCCAGATAGGTCGCAAAACCTTTGCCACCTTTAAAACCCAGCCATATTGGCCAGCAGTGCCCGGCAAAAGCTGCAACACCTGCAATAAGGGCGGCAGTTTCACCGAAGAAATATCGGGCGAGCAAAACAGCGATGCCGCCCTTTCCAGCATCCAGCAACAAGGTCGCTAATGCCAGATCCTTGCGGCCTGTGCGTAAAACGTTTGTTGCGCCAATGCTTTTTGAACCAATATCTCGAATGTCACCCAAGCCTGCAAGGCGAACCAACACCAGCCCAAACGGCACAGAGCCAAGAAAATAGCCGCCAACTGCTGCAACGAGGAGAAAAAGGAGTGTCATTTATGCGTCTGCCAGTTCGTATATCTTGGTGCCACTTACAAAGGTTGCTGTAACCTTACCACTAAATCGCGCACCTTCAAATGCAGTGTTCTGCGAGCGCGATTTCAGATCATTTTCCGAAACAACCCATGGGTAGTCTAAGTCAATTTCGATAAAATCTGCGGGTGCCCCTTTTTGGATGCGACCAGCATCGATGCCTAACAGGTCTGCGGGGTTCGTGGACATGGTGCGCAATAGTGAAATCAGATCGATTTGCTCTTCGTGGACCAAGCGCAAAGCGGCGCTGAGCATAGTTTCTAGGCCGACCGCGCCATCAACCGCTTCGGCAAATGGGCGGCGCTTGCCTTCCATATCTTGTGGGTCGTGGGCGGAGTGAATAACGTCGATCGTCCCATCAACTAGCGCTGCAATCATGGCTTGGCGTTCATCCTCACTTCGAAGTGGGGGCGCCAGCTTGAAGAAGGTGCGATAGTCGCCGATGTCGTTCTCGTTTAGGCAAAGATTATTGATTGAAATGCCAGCGGAGATTCGTTTCGAGTGTTTTTTCGCCCGCGCGATGATTTCAGCTGACTTGGCACAAGAGATTTGCGCTGCATGGTAACGAACGCCAGTTGCCTCAGCCAATTGCACGTCACGATCTAGCGGGATTGTTTCTGCGATGTGTGGGATGCCTTTTAGACCTAATCCAGTCGCAAGCAGCCCCGCGTTCATGACACCACTGCCTGTCAAGTTGGCGTCAGACACATGGTGGATGATCGGCATGTCAAAGTTTTGAGCGTAAGTGAAGGCGGTTTTGAGCAGCGCCGGGTTCTGGATGCTGTTGCGCCCATCCGTGAAGGCTTTGGCGCCTGCTTCTTTCAGCAGCCCAAATTCAGCAATATCTTGCCCTTCTAAGCCTTTTGATATCGCAGCTGCGGGGTAGAAGTTGATTTCTGCTGTGTCGCGGGCACGACGAGCAACAAAGTCGATCAATGCCGCATCGTCCAGCACAGGATTGGTGTCCGGCATGATCAGCGCGCTCGTTACTCCGCCAGCAGCGGCGGCATTTGAGGCGGTTTTTAAGGTTTCGCGATATTCGCGGCCCGGTTCTCCGGTAAAGACGCGAAGATCCACAAGGCCTGGCGCAATAATACGGCCTTGTGCGTCATGTACAGTTGCGCCCTCAGGTAATTCAATTTCACCTTCGATGATTTTGGCAAATTTACCATTTTTAATGAGAATTGAACCATGCATGTCGGTGTTTGAGGCAGGATCAATTATGCGAGCATTTTTGATGACCAGTTGGTTGCTCATGCTTGCACCTCATCATTTGCCAGTAGCGCTTCAAGCACTGCCATTCTCACCGCAACGCCCATTTCCACCTGTTCTGTAATCACTGAACGATCGCAATCGGCAATGGCGGGGTCAATTTCCACGCCGCGGTTCATTGGGCCGGGGTGCATCACGATTGCATCTGGTTTGGCGAATGCCAGTTTGCGTTCATCTAAGCCATAAAAACGATAGAATTCTCTGACAGACGGGATTTGTTGCCCTGCGGCGCGTTCGCGCTGAATACGCAACATCATCACGACATCCGCGTCTTTTAAGCCTTCTTCCATATCAGTGAAGACTTCAGCAGCAAGATGTTCAATGCCCGTGGGCAACATCGTCCTTGGTGCAATAACCCGGGTGCGCGCGTTCATGGCGTTGAGCAACATCAAGTTTGAACGTGCAACTCGTGAATTGGCGATATCACCACAAATGGCAACGGTCAGCCCATTCAAGCGACCTTTGTGGCGGCGGATGGTGAGGGCATCAAGTAACGCCTGGGTTGGGTGTTCGTGGGTGCCGTCACCTGCGTTGACTACTGAGCAACCCACTTTTTGCGACAAGAGCTTCACCGCACCAGAGGAGGCGTGGCGCACCACGATCACGTCTGGTTGCATGGCATTGAGCGTTGTGGCTGTATCAATAAGGGTCTCACCCTTTTTGACACTTGATGTGCTCACCGCCATGTTGAGCACATCTGCGCCTAGGCGTTTACCCGCAATTTCAAAAGAGCTTTGCGTACGGGTAGAGTTTTCAAAAAACAGATTGATCTGTGTGCGGCCTGCCAAAGTGTGCTTGGCCTTTTTTTGCTGCCGTGAAACTTTGACCATGGTCTCAGCGCGATCAAGCAATTCAACAATCTCAACAGGGTTAAGATCTGCAATGCCAAGTAGATGCTTTTGGGAGAATGCGTTATGGCGTGGCGAAGTATTTGTCATATGCCTCGTTCCAAGTCGGTTTCCCCGACATACCCCAAGGCCCTTTTGCGCTCAAGGGAAATCAGCTCTATCCCCACCAATAAGGCGAACAGACTTAACGGCGGCGGTCCAATGCGCCTTGCAGGATGAAGCTGGCTGCCAATTTGTCGACCACTTTTGCTTGTTTGGCGCGAGATATGTCTGCTTCAATCATTGTGCGTGTGACGGCGCTGGTGGACAGGCGTTCATCCCAAAAGGCAATCGGCAGATCGCATTTTTGGGTGAAATTGCGCACGAAGGCACGGGTTGATTGGGCGCGAGGGCCTTCTGAGCCGTCCATATTGAGCGGTAAACCAATGACAACGCCAACACATGCGTTGTCTTTGATTATTTCCAATAGACGTTCGGCATCCAAACCAAATTGCTTGCGGTTGATTGTAACGTTGGGGGTCGCTGTCATTTGCAGACCGTCAGAAATGGCGACACCAATGGTCTTGGTCCCCAAATCCAAGCCGATCAAGCGGCCTTTAGTGGGTAATGCGTCGAGTGGAAATTGATCTTCTTGTGACAAAGGGTGCTCTTTTGCTGGCAATACTGGTGAATCTTCCCTAGCGTCTCACCACATATAGTTCAAGCAAATAGGATGCTGTCATGCGGATCATCTGGTTCGGCAAAAGATGTTTTCGCGTGAAGTTTAGCGATAAGGAGTTTGTGTTCTATCCAGAAGACGCAATGGCACATGTTTCAGCAAATGAGCTTGTTGGTATGGCAATCGTGATCACTGAAAATCAAGTTTCTCCGTTTCAACCATTGATGAACGCTGAACCTAAGATGTCTGGTGGGCGGCTGATTGACGTAATGGATGAACCAGAAAGCTATTTGGCATCTGCGGGAATATTTGTACTTGATGCTTTGCCTGATGAGCGCTTGGTGATCCAATTTCTGGGGAATGAGCCTAATCGCGAATTTGAGGCATGGATCGACGGTGCTGTGGCATTGTGCGCTGGCACCTATCAGCAATGTTTGGGCGCGCTGGAGGGATTGGTTGGCAAAGGGGTGCGACAAGTGTTGATTGCCATATCGGATATGGAAAACATTGACGTGGATGAAATTGCGGCAAAAGCAGGTGGTGCGCGAATACAATTGCTTGAGCCCAGCCTAGCGATTGAGCTTTAGATTTGTTTTAGGTGAGCAATACCAAAACAATGGCCAATGCTGCTGGAACGGACTGAACATATAGAATTCTTTTGGACGCCGTTACCGCCCCATATGCGCCAGCTATAAAGACACACCCCAAAAAGAACTGGGCCACATTCTTTGCCCATTCGGCATCACCAATTAAGAGTGACCAGATAAGTCCAGCTGCCAGAAAGCCGTTATATAGCCCTTGGTTCGCAGCCATTGTTTTTGTGGGGGCGAAAAGGTCTTTGGGGAAGCTGCGAAAGATTTTTGGGCCACGGCTCTCCCAGGCGAACATTTCAAACCAAAGAATGTAAATATGCAGTATGGCGATCAGCGTAATAAGCCCCATTGAGAATATCGACATGTTTGTCCTCGGATTTGAGTTGCTGTGAAGAACAGTGCAAGTTGCTGTTTCCGCATAATGGTTGACCAAAAAGCGCTGCGCAAGTGATTGATCTTCGCATTATTCTGGCACTGAGAGACTAAATTGGCATTTTTGGTGTTGCTTTTGGTTGTCAGGTCCCACTGGCATTGCTAAAAGCGCCAATAACCTTTCCTGATTTCTTGAGGAGTCTCATATGTCGGTCGATGCCGATACAGTGAAGCGTATTGGGCGCTTGGCGCGTATTAAAGTTCAAGATAGCGATGTTGAAAAGCTGAACGGCGAACTCAACACGATCCTTGAATTTGTTGAGCAGCTTTCTGAAGTTGATGTTACTGGCGTTGAGCCAATGACGTCTGTTGCCCCTATGGCGTTGCGCCGTAGGGAAGACAAAGTCACCGACGGTGGTTATCCGGAAAAGATTGTCGCCAATTCACCGCTTTCCGAAGACAATTTCTTCATGGTGCCAAAGGTCGTTGAGTAGCATTCATGGCCATTACCGTTTTTGTTGAAACTGCTTTGCAAGAAGATGTGCGCGACCTTGTCGCGGCGCTCAATGAACATATTGAGCCGCTTGCACCTGCAGAGTTCAACTTTTGCATGACGGTCGAAGACATGGATGACGACACGACCACAGTTTTTGTGGCTCGGGACGATGACAACAAGGCGGTTGGCATTGGTGCTTTAAAAGACCATGGCGACGGAGTGGGCGAGATTAAACGCATGTTCACCCGGCCGGAAGTGCGCGGTAAACGGGTCGGTGTTCGACTTTTGAATGCTATTCAGGACAAAGCGCGGGTGAGTGGCCATAAGCGCTTGGTGCTCGAAACGGGCACAGGCGACGGGTACGCGGGTGCATATCGGCTTTATGAAAATGCCGGTTTTATCAAATGCGGTCCGGTGCTTGATTATCCTGAAAGCGACTATTCTGCCTTTTTTGAAAAAGAACTCGTGATGGGCGGGTTTGAGGAATTATTTCGATGACAACAGATTTAACACGATTGAGCCTTGCGGATACCGCAAAGGGACTCAAGGCAAAAGACTTCACCTCAAAAGAAGTTACAGTCTCTTACCTATTGGCAATTGAAAAAGCTGAAGCGTTGAATGCGTTTGTGGCTGTTACTGCTGATCAAGCGCTGGATATGGCTGCGCAGAGTGATGTAAAATTGCAAAAGGGTGAAGGTGGTGCGCTGGAAGGTGTGCCATTGGGGATTAAAGACCTGTTCGCCACCAAGGGCGTGCACACACAGGCTGCTAGCCACATTTTGGATGGGTTCAAACCAGAATATGAGAGCACTGTCACACAGAACTTGTGGGACGATGGTGCTGTTATGTTGGGTAAGCTCAACATGGACGAGTTCGCAATGGGCTCTTCAAATGAGACATCTTATTATGGTCCGGTGATTAACCCTTGGCGCGCTGAAGGCTCAAATGCCGATTTGGTGCCAGGTGGTTCATCTGGTGGTTCAGCGGCCGCTGTTGCGGGTTGGCTTTGCGCTGGGGCGACGGCTACCGATACGGGTGGTTCAATTCGTCAGCCTGCAGCCTTTACCGGCACGGTCGGTATCAAGCCAACTTATGGCCGCGCATCGCGCTGGGGCACTGTTGCATTTGCGTCGTCGCTTGATCAGGCTGGCCCAATTGCCCGTACGGTTGAAGATGCGGCGATCATGACCACTTCGATTTGTGGATTTGACCCAAAAGATTCTACGTCGGTTGATATGGCGGTACCTGATTTTGCTGCAGCCGTTGAGCGTGGTGTTAAGGGGCTTACCATTGGTGTTCCGAAAGAATACAGCATGGACGGTATGCCAGCGGAGATCGAAAAGCTGTGGCAGCAGGGCCTTGCTTGGCTCAAAGCTGAAGGCGCGATCATCAAAGATATTTCTTTGCCGCACACTAAATACGCATTGCCAGCTTATTATATTGTGGCTCCTGCTGAAGCATCGTCAAACTTAGCGCGCTATGATGGAGTGAAATATGGCCTTCGCGTTCCGGGCAAAGACATCACGGATATGTATGAGCTTACACGGGCTGAAGGTTTTGGTGACGAAGTGCAGCGCCGGGTGATGATTGGTACTTACGTGCTGTCTGCAGGTTACTACGACGCTTATTACGTCCAAGCGCAAAAAGTCCGCACGCTTATAAAGCGCGACTTTGAAAACGTGTTTAACGATGGTGTCGATGCGATTTTGACACCTGCGACACCTTCTGCTGCATTTGGTGTTGCTGATCAGGAAATGAAGTCTGACCCAATCAAAATGTATCTCAATGACATATTCACCGTGACTGTGAATATGGCCGGATTGCCGGGCATTGCAGTACCTGCTGGTAAAGACGGGCAGGGGCTTCCGTTGGGACTTCAATTGATCGGCAAGCCGTTTGACGAAGAGACATTGTTTGCGGCAGCACGGGTGATTGAAAAATCACATGGTTTGGATTTTACACCGACTAGATGGTGGTAGGGACAAAGGCGGGTATGATGGCTGATCGGATTAAAACTCCAGCACAATGCGAAACCAAACAGGATGTGCGATCTGAAATTGATCGTCTTGATCAGGACTTGATCAATTTGTTTGCAGAGCGTCATGGATATGTGACCCGAATGGCTGCGATTAAGACCGACCCACATGAAGCCTACGACAAGGCGCGGATTGAGGCGGTAATTGATAAAGTGCGTGCCCGCGCGCTGGAAAAGCAATTGGATGAGGATCAAGCCGAGTTGATTTGGCGGACCCTGATTGATTGGAATGTGAATTTTGAAAAGGGCGTCATTGCCGCCCGCCGCAGCCAAAGCTAGTCGGCAAGACATAAGAGATAACGATATGACACAACTCGTTGATACACGCACGCCGGACCCAAAGAAGTTCATCAAAGGCGCGACAGG
>NZ_CAKZPW010000330.1:0-10258 GCF_937139385.1 uncultured Maritalea sp.
ATTTTGGATTTGCAAATGCCATTGCAGCCGCAGATTTCTGCATCATCGGGCAACGCTGCAACGGCCGCCATGGGGTCCATTGCGGCCCCACCTTGATAGGCTTGGCCAAAGATTAAGGTGTCTCGCATTTCTGAGACATCGGTCCCTTTTTTCTTGAGGTCGTTAAACCATGCCCCGTCGCTTGTTTCCCCGTATAAAACGGTGCCCACAATCTTATTGTCTTGCAAAATGACGCGTTTGTAGATGCCCGCATTTGCGTCCCGCAACACGATCTCATCACGGTCCTCACCTTCTGCAAAATCCCCAACCGAGAACAGGTCAATGCCAGTGACTTTGAGTTTTGTGGCTGTGTCTTGGTGTTGGAACGATTGGCTATCATCCCCGCTCAGCGTATGGGCCGCAATCCGCGCCATTTCGTATAGCGGGGCCACAAGTCCATAAACTTGCCCGTCAATTTCAGCGCATTCCCCTAGAGACAAAATGTCCGGGTCGCTGGTGCGCATTTGTTTGTCCACAACAATGCCGCGGTTAACTTCAAGCCCAGCCTCTGTGCCCAAAAAGCCGTTCGGGCGAATGCCTACGGCCATTACAACTAGCGAGCAGTCGATGACCTCGCCGTTCTCAAGTTCAAGACCTTGTACTTTTTTGTCACCCAGAATGCATTTCGTATTGGAACTGGTTTTTACCGCTATGCCACGGCTTTCCAATTCTTTTTGCAAAAGATAGCCAGCAGAAGGGTCGAGCTGACGCTCCATCAAAGTGGGCATCAAGTGCACCACGGTGACGTCCATACCCCGGTTTTGCAAACCAGCAGCGGCTTCCAATCCAAGTAGCCCGCCGCCGATCACCACCGCCTTGTCCCGCGCTTGCGCCGCCAACATCATGGCGGTCACATCATCAAGGTCACGGTAGGACAAAACACCCGGCAATTTGTGGCCGGGGACGGGGATGATAAAGGGGTTAGATCCCGTCGCAATCACCAATTTGTCGTAAGGCGCGGTCGTGCATTGATCCGAGGTGACGGTTTTGTTTTCCCGATCAATCTCGATGATCTTGTGGCCCTTATAAAGCATGATGTTATGCTTGATGTACCAACCATCTCCATGGATGATGATCTCTTCAAAGCTCTTTTCGCCCGAGAGAACAGGAGAGAGCATGATCCGGTCATAATTGACCCGAGGCTCAGCATTAAAAATCGTAACGTCATAAGCATCAGGCGAGATGTCGAACAGGTGCTCAAGCATCCGCCCCGGGGCCATGCCATTGCCGATAATGACGAGTTTTTGCTTTTCCATTATTGCCTCCTATTCAGCTGCAACGGTTGACGCTGCACGCTGGCGCGCAATGCGCGTGGCGCGTTTTTCTTTGATCGCAATTAGTTGCTCTTCACTTGGGTCTGCACCGCCTTCATAGGCTTCCAAGAACTCGAGCAATTCTTCGCGATAAGCGTAATAATCTGGGTGATCCAACAAGGCCTTGCGGGAGCGTGGGCGGGGCAGATCAACTTCCATGATATTGCCGATTTTGGCGTTTGGGCCGTTCGACATCATCACCACGCGGTCAGCGAGCAAAATCGCTTCATCCACATCGTGGGTCACACAAATCGCGGTCACTTGTGTGCGTTTCCAAACGTCCATCAAAACATCTTGCAGCTCCCAACGGGTGAGGCTGTCGAGCATGCCAAATGGCTCGTCGAGCAAAAGCAATTTTGGCGACAGCGCAAAGGCGCGTGCAATGCCAACGCGTTGCTTCATGCCGTTGGACAAATCGCCCGCCAAACGGTCCATACTGTCTTTAAGGCCGAGCTTTGAAAGGTAATATTCAACCACGTCTCGACGTTCGGCACGGCTGGCGTTCGGGTAGACTTTATCAACGCCCAATTCAACATTCTCGTAGGCCGTAAGCCAGGGCATCAGGTTGGGGGCTTGGAACACCACCGCTTTGTCTGGCCCTGCACTTGAGATGTGGTGCCCGTCTAAAATAATGCCGCCGACAGTTATTTTATTCAGCCCTGCCGCCATGGACAAAACCGTAGATTTGCCACACCCAGAGTGACCAATAAGGGTGATGAACTCGCCCTTTTTTATTTTCATATCGAACCCATCAACAACCGTAAGCGGGCCTTTGGGCGTCGGATAAACCTTCGTGAGATTCGAAAACTCCAAATAGCGCTCGTCGCGGCTGGAAGAGGTCATTTCAGCATAGGCTTTTGGCAAGGATTCGTTTTTGCCCAGGCGCACCGGCTCAATATTGGGCAATATTGTTTGCTCGCCATCTTCATCCTGACGTTCGGCCCCAACAGTAATCAAATAGTCAGTTACCGCTGCGCGTAATTTGATGAACCTTTCGTCGTTATTGAGCGCGGTGCGTTCGCGCGGGCGCTCAATATCGACCTCAAAATGCGGGCCCAAGGTGGCGTTTGGCCCGGGGTTGAGCGGAATAATCCGATCCGCCAACAAAATGGCTTCATCCACATCATTGGTGATCAAGATGATGGTCTTTTTCTCGCGCTGACAAATGTCAGCAAATTCATCTTGCAGTTTGGCGCGGGTGAGGGCGTCAAGCGCGGACAAAGGTTCATCAAGCAGCAAAATCTCGGGTTGCATGGCGAGGGCCCGGGCAACCGACACCCGTTGGCGCATGCCGCCAGACAGTTCCGAAGGCTTTCGGCTTTTGGCGTGGCTCAATCCCACCATGCCAATGTAGCGATCAACGATTTCCTGGCGTTCAGCTTTTGGCCTGTCTTTGAACACTTGATCCACCGCCAAGCTGACATTGCCCTCAACGGTGAGCCAGGGCAGTAAAGAATATGACTGAAACACCACGCCACGTTCAGCGCCCGGCCCATCTATTTCTTTTCCGCGATAAATCACCCCGCCGCTGGTTGGTTTTTGCAAACCAGCAAGCGCGGAGATCAAAGTTGTTTTGCCAGTGCCAGAGAACCCAACGATTGCGATAAATTCTCCCTCGGCGACCTTAAGGTCAATGTCAGTGAGGACGCGCTGACATTGCTCCCCTTCGCCGAAATGCACTGACAATTTCGAAATTTCTAAAATCGACATGGTTCACCCCTTACCGGTTGGCCGAGAAGGTGAAGGCGCGTTGCAGCGCGAACATCAAACGATCGAGCATGAAACCAACGATGCCGATGGTCAAAACCGCCACCATGATCTTGGCAAGAGATTGCGATGAACCGTTTTGGAACTCGTCCCAAACGAATTTGCCAAGGCCAGGGTTTTGCGCCAACATTTCAGCGGCAATCAAAACCATCCAACCAACGCCAAGTGACAAGCGAAGTCCGGTGAATATCAGCGGCAAAGAAGAAGGCAGAACCAATTTTGTAATGGTTTTGTAAGTTGGCAGTTGCAGCACCTTGCCCACATTCATCAGTTCTTTATCAACTGACGCCACACCCAAGGCAGTGTTGATCAACGTCGGCCAAAGCGAGCATAGGGTCACGGTTACTGCTGAAGTGACCAGTGATTTAGACAACCAATCAACTGGGTTCACATAAGTGGCTGAAATGATCATGGTCACAATGGGCAACCAAGCAAGCGGCGACACTGGCTTGAATATTTGGATCAACGGATTGATCGCGCCGTTGAAGGTTTTCGACAAACCAGACGCAATGCCCAATGGCACTGCAATGATGGTTGCAATGATGAAACCAAGCGCGACGGTGATCAATGATGTCAGTATTTGATCAATATAGGTTGGCTTACCCGTATAGGTGCGGTGTTTGACTTTGTCTTTTTTCCCATCCGCAATCAGCTTCGCGTTGCGCTCATCTTGGCGCTGATAAAAGGCAGTTGCTTTTTCGCGTTCACGAACATGGTCGGCCCAAAGGTTCTGTGCTTGCTCTGCGACCTGCAATGGGCCGGGAATCGCACCAAGCGAGGTTTGCACGGTGGGGGCCAATGCAGCCCAAGCCAAGACAAACATCACGATCCCAAATAGGGGAATGAGCAATACTTGCCGCAAAATCGGCAACTGCTCGCGCGGACTTTCGCCAGCCGCCATTTTCAAGAGGGGCGTCAACCACGCAAAGCCCAAGGCTTCTAACCAAGAGCTTGCTTTGTTGATCCAAGAAAGAGCGCCTTTGCGAAAAGCGTTTTCTGGCCGTGCAGGTTGTGTGGAAATGTCAGTCATTTTGTCGAACCTTATTCTATTAATGTCGCTGGCTGACGGGTGTTTGGGGCCATCCGTCAGCCAGCGCCCTCCTTGCCCTAGCTGCCGTTTTCCTCAACCAGCTGATCGGTCTTTAAGCCGATTTTTAAGCTGTCGAGGTAGGCGTTGGGCTGTTTCGCATCGAACGCAATGGCGTCGATAATATCGGTGCTTGGGGTAGGTGCCTTGTAGCCGTCGCTATCCCAAGGGACCTCTGCTTCTGCCACATATCCTTCGTCCAAAAGCATTTTGGCGGCTTTTAGATAAATATCAGGGCGGTAAACGCTTTTCGCGACATCGTCGTACCAAGCATCGTCTTTTTGTTCAGCGATTTGGCCCCAGCGGCGCATTTGCGTCAGGTACCAAACAGCGTCTGAATAGAAAGGGTATGTGGCATTGTAGCGATAGAACACGTTGAAATCGGGCACGGCGCGCTTGTCGCCTTTTTCATATTCAAATGTGCCGGTCATCGAGTTGGCGATCACTTCAGCGTCGGCTCCCACATATTCAGAACGCGCCAAAATCTCCACTGCTTCTTCACGGTTGGCATTGTCGTTTTCGTCCAACCATTTGGCCGCGCGGATCAATGCTTTTGTAAGAGCAAGAGTGGTGTTGGGATATTGTTCGGTGAACTCTTTGGTGAGGCCGAAGACTTTTTCTGGGTTGTTCTTCCAAATCTCATAGTCGGTGATTACGGGCACGCCGATGCCTTTAAACACCGCGGCTTGGTTCCACGGCTCCCCAACGCAGTAGCCGTTGATGGTGCCCGCTTCCAAGGTTGAGGGCATTTGCGGCGGTGGCGTGACTGAAAGCAAAGCTTCAGCGTCAATTTGACCCGAAGTATCCGAAGGAGAGTAGAACCCTGGGTGAATGCCGCCCGCAGCGAGCCAGTAGCGCAATTCGTAATTGTGTGTGGACACGGGGAATACCATGCCCATGTTGAAGCTTTTGCCATCGGTCTTAAACTGTTCGATCACGGGTTTAAGCGCCGCCGCGCTGATCGGGTGAACCGGTTTACCGTCTTCGCCATATTCAAGATGCGGCTTCATCATTTCCCAAACCTCATTGGAAACAGTGATGCCGTTGCCGTTCAAATCCATAGAGAAGGGTGTAACAATATGTGCTTTGGTGCCAAAGCCAATGGTTGCCGCCAAAGGTTGGCCCGCCAACATGTGCGCGCCGTCCAACTCACCTGTGATGGTGCGATCAAGCAGCACTTTCCAGTTCGCCTGCGGTTCAAGCGTAACGAACAATCCCTCGTCTTCGAAATAGCCTTTTTCATAGGCGATCGCTAAAGGGGCCATGTCTGTTAGCTTAATGAAACCGAGCCGCAACTCGTCTTTTTCTACGTCCAGCATGTCTGCAAATGCATCCGTGCTAAGGCTGAAAATCGCAACGGCGCTGGTCAGCAGCGCGGCGGTAAGTTGGGGGATAATTGATTTCTTCATTGTTATCGCGGTCGTCAATTTCGGTCCTTTCTGGGGTCAATGTCGGGGAGGAATTCGACCCATTCGCGTCAGTATGGTTGACCTAAATTCAATATGCCAAATGATCGTGATGTTGTATGCTGCTAAAAAATCCGCTAAGTGTTGCAAAAAATGCACCACATTGTGCGAGGTGAACTATGCGGCATATGCTGGCGCTTAAATATATTGATGCTGTGGCGAAGGCGGGCTCGATCCGTGCCGCCGCCGAAACTTTGGCCATTACACCTTCAGCTTTGAACCGACGGATACTGACGGTGGAAGAAGAGCTAGGAATCGAGATATTTGAACGCCATTCGCTGGGGGTGCGGCTCAATAGTGCAGGCGAATTATTCATCCAACATATCCGCGCACAAATGGCGGACCTTGAACGGGTTCGTTCGCGGATCGCGGACTTGTCCGGGGTGCGATTGGGGCATGTGCGCATTGCAACCACCAAAGAAATTGGCGCAAATCTACTGCCCGGCCTCATCCAAAGTTACCGATCCGAATTCCCCGGCGTTACCTTTTCAATTGAAACTTTTGCTCGCGCGCAAGTCGAGCGGCAATTGCATAGTCTTGATGCGGATATCGCCCTTGTTTTTCAACCACTTCGGCTGGCCGATGTTCAAACACTTATCCATACACAGCAAGAAATACATTGTGTCATGTCACCCAACCATCTCTTGGCTCAGCGCACGGCATTGAGGTTGGTTGATTGCCTGGAACATGGCGCGATCTTGCCGCCGCGCGGAGACGGGGTGCGGGAGTTGATTGAAGCCGCCGCTGTAAAGAAGGGCCTTAATTGTATGCCTGCGGTTGAAGCTGATGATGTAAATCTGATTCAAAATATTGCCCGGCAAAATGGCGGCGTTGCCTTTTCCTATTCGCTTGCTGATCAAAATGGTGTTGGCGAAGGCTTGGTGAAAGTGCCATTACACGTTGGGGAGTTGGACCCCGGTTTTTTGTTTGTCGGGCAACTGCACAAGCGAACACTGCCAGTGGCGGCAAGCAAATTTGTTGAAGAACTGCGCAAGAAAATCGATCGGCATTAAATCTGGCGGACGTCAATCATACCTCAACCATGTGCGCTTATTGTGTGGTCTGTTCGGTGTTTTGAGATAGGCGAATTGGCCAATCCCTTGAGCCCAATGAAAATCTAAAACGTCGGAGTGGTAATGCGTTCTTTTTTTCGTGCAGCCTTCATATTCGTTTCTGCAATTATGTGTATATTGCCTGCGCAGGCAAATACACTCTCTCAAGTACGAGAAAGAGGGCATTTGCTTTGTGGAGTAAATACGTCGCTTCCTGGATTTGCCATTCAACAGACCAATGGCACCTGGACTGGTTTTGACGTTGATTTTTGTCGCGCAGTGGCCGCAGCGATTTTTGCAGACAGCAATGCGGTGAATTTCATTCCGTTGAACGCTACGCAAAGGTTTGATGCGTTGCAATCTGGTGAAATTGATCTGCTGTCCCGCAACACGACATGGACATTTTCGCGGGACACCAAACTCAAACTGAATTTTGCTGGCACCTCATATTTTGACGGGCAAGGATTCCTCATTGCCAAGCGGATAAATATCAATAGTGCTTTGGATCTCCAAGGCGCGCGGATTTGTGTGCAAGTGGATACCACCACAGAACACAATTTATCAGATTTCCTCCAGGCTCAAAGAATTCACTATTTTCCAATACGTTTTAAGGACGCTGAAGAAGCAATAGAGCTTTACAGACGCGGTGACTGCGACGTCTACACAGCAGATGCCTCGGCGCTGGCCGCGACGCGGGCGTCTTTGGCAACCCCAAGTGATCACACCATTCTGCCCGAGATCATTTCAAAGGAGCCTTTGGGGCCCGTTGTGCGTGAGGGCGATGAAATGTGGACAAATTTGGTGCGCTGGACCCTTAATGCGCTCATTGTTGCAGAAGAACTGAACGTTACATCTAAGAACGTTGAAATGCTGGCAAAGACAACTGTTCACAGGGATGTTGGTCGATTGTTGGGGACGCAAGATGCACTGGGGACCCAACTTGGGTTGGAAGTCGATTGGGTGGTTGCGGTGATCAAAAGCGTTGGCAACTACGGTGAAGTCTTTGAACGAAATATCGGTGAAGGCACACCAATTGGTCTTGCTAGAGGGTTAAATGATCAATGGCAGAAGGGCGGGCTGCTCTATGCGCAACCGTTCAGATAAGAGGTATGGGGAATACCACTTATGCTGTTTGAAAATCGACTTCGATATCATTGGGTGTGATCCGGTCTTCTGCAAAAGTCGCTCGATTGCCACCCTGTCGCTTTGAATGATACATCGCTTCATCAGCCCTGCGCATTAAATCGGGTGCATTGCGCCCATCTTTTGGCGCATTTGCAATGCCGATCGAGCAGCCCACACTCAATTCTCCATAGGGAGTAGGGATGGGCCAAACGGCCAATTCTATAAGTTCTTGCGTGAGCTGTGACGTGATTTCGCGGCCAAAGTTTTCCTTCAGGATAATCATAAATTCATCGCCGCCAACGCGGGCAACGGTGCCGTATTCTCCCACAGCCTCTTTGAAACGTTGCGCAACATTCACCAAAATGAGGTCCCCAGCGTCATGCCCATAAGTATCATTAAGCGGCTTGAATTTATCCAAATCTAGGGTGAGTAATGTGAATGGGTTTTGGGGCGCGCCTTGCATGGCTTCTGAAATCATTTCATCAAATTTTGCGCGGTTCGCAAGGCTGGTTAGCCCACAATGGCGTGCCATAAAACTGTTCTTACGGTTCACCAACCCAAAGGCATTTAGAACACTAGAGAACTTTAGAGCGACCAGCACGGTAGACGCCAAAATGATCAGTGAAAGTAATATCAAATAGGGCAAAGCGTCGTTCAAAATGGTTAGCTTTGGAGAAGTTGCATCCCATTCCAGTTGAGCAGCAGCGGGCAGTTGCGCGTTGGGAAGCGCGAGAAATGTTTTGTCATTCGAGGGCGTTCGCGTTTGGAATGGCATTAAGTCCCTCATGCCGATCTTGGCCGCAGTTTGAGAGAAATATAAGTTGGGAATAGGGATTGCTGCGATGCTGACAAATGGGTGTGGCGTGTCCGTGCGTAAGTAGCTTGTCCTTGCCAATACCGGTTGTACGACGATTAAGTGCAACTTATTCTCGAGATATCGAAATCCAAAAACGGTCATCGCGCTGTCGTCATAAAGGAAATGGGATGGTATGACGAACCCGTTTTGGGCCGGCGCTTTCATGGAGTCAAATTTTGCGTAAGCATCTTGAACCAAGTCAAGGCTTGCATTGATCAGTCTTTGGGTATCGCGTTTTTTGTCTTTTTGTTGGCTTATGGCGAATTGTGTTGATGCGTAAACAAGGTCAGCATCGCTATCGATAATGCCAAAAAAGGAAAATGGCTCACGACCCAGCTTTAGGGTCAGTAACCGATCAAGGTTACGGTCTTCTTCAGCCTTCTTCGTTTCCAAAAAAAGCACATCGGACCTTACGAGTCTTTGTTGTGCTGCAATCGCGTTTTGTGCAACGCGTTGAACTTCGAATTCAACCAGCTGCAGTTCACGGATCGTACTAATCTCGTTCGCTGCATCGCCTGCAAATTGTACGGTCAAATAAACGGCGCCCAAAAACGCGGCGACAAACGCAAAGCACCCAAACCATACGCTGCGGACCAGCATCGCCGTCCGACCACGGTTTTCGTTTTCGAAATTGGCGTTCATTTCCCATTTCCTGCTGCGCCTCGCGCAAAGATCATAGGACGTTTTCGCTTAATGCTTCACTAAAGACCTGTTCGGACTATCCAGTGATCGGGTGTGAACTCACCCAAAGTTCAACGCTTTCAACATCGCTTACCACTTTGGAAAAGTGCTTTTCGGTTGTGTCGTGATGAATACTGTCGCCCGCCACCATGTTATGGACTGCATCACCCAAGTGATATTCAAGTTCTCCGGCGATCAAATAGCAAAACACCTCACCTTTGTGGTGCATGCGTTCGGATACATGTCCTGGCGGTCTGTAAATGATGCAGGGATAAAATAACGCACCAGAAAACCCGGGACCCAATTTTTCATACCAGCGACCTGCCTCCCCCAAGCTATAGCTTTGCCTATGTTCAGCTTTGGTTAGAACCTCAAAATTCTCTGAGACATTTAGCAATTGTTCAATGCTGGTGTTGAGCGAGTTTGCAATGCGCATGAATGAGGACAAAGACGGCGCGCATATGCCGCGCTCCACTTGCGAAATGAACCCTATGGTCAGTTCAGTTTCCGCAGCAATTTGGACAAGTGTCTTACCAAGTGCCTTGCGACGCCGACGGATGGAGCGGCCTATATCTTCATTGCTTGGCTCATTAGGTTTCGCGTTCAAAATCTCACCCGATCTATTCTATTGGTCCCAATTGGCTTCATTGGTTGGCCCAATTTGCACGTCTACGACAAGCAACGCAAGGGCTGTTGAATTGTCACTATAATAAATTTTAGTTTGACTTCAAATGTGGATAGTGCAAAATTCGATTTTGGATACAATCTCCAAAACGGCGCGCAAGCGCTCTCATCTGCAAGGGAGGAAATGCACGGTGAAAAAACTTCTTATGGCCACGGTGGCGGTCGCCGCCATGATGTCGGCGTTCCCA
>NZ_CAKZPW010000331.1:0-8192 GCF_937139385.1 uncultured Maritalea sp.
TGAGCCGTCAACGGCGTGAAACCCGCCGAAATGTTTGTGTAAGTCGTCTACGACGATCATATGTCCATCCCCGTGTCCGCCACATTTGTGGCTGGTTTTTATTGGTCGTTGTTTTCCGCGCGGTTCGAAACCCGAACTGCGCCCATGATTACAGCGAGATCTGATTTTGGAAAGTAACCGTTTCGGTCAGATGAAAACGAAACCGCAGCCGCGCTGCGTTTTTGGCGGCGCTTTGAACGCGGATTTCAGCTTTTGCGCCTCCAACGCAAAAAGCCATGGCCTCAGCAGCCATCACATGATTATTCATCTGTCTCTCCCTGACGGGACATGTTTCCCACATCCTCGCGGGGCGCCTTGTAGAGGCAGCGCCCGCGAAAGAAAAGTCGATTTGCAAAAGCAAAGGCCCGATCGCGGTGCGACCGGGCCCTGCAAGGTTCGATGACGCAGGGATCAGCGGTAGCCGACCGTGACCATCTTGCCGTCTTTCATCTCGATCTCACGGTAGCTGCCCGCGCTCTCGCCCGGTCCGATCAGCTCAACTGCGGATGCGCCGACATAGTCGATGTCTTTGCCTTCAGCGATAAGCGCTTTAGCTTTTGCCCATTCGCCTGGAAGGATAACTTCACCTGGTGCAGTTGCAACTTCACGAAGCGCTTTGTTCAAGCCTTCGCGGTCAGTTGAGCCGTGCTTTTCAAATGCCAATGCGAGCAAGAATGCAGAGTCATAAGACTGCGCACCAAATGCAGCGATTGGATCTTGGCCAGCAGCAGTTGCAAGTTCAGCATAAACACCAGTACCTGCGCTGTCTGCGCGGCCTTGACGTGTACCGATCATGCCTTCAACTGAAGCAGCGTCGATGCCTGTTAGCAATGCATCAGCGATCATGCCATCACCACCGAAGTAGACTTCGAAGTCACCAGACTCGATTGCTTGACGAAGCATTGTTTGGCCTGAACCTGAAGCATAAGCCAATACAACAAGGTTTGTTGAACCGCCAGCAGCCAAAGAACCCAATTCAGCACGGTAGTCTGATTTGCCTTCTTCGTGTGCTTCATTGACAGTTACATCGCCACCGCCTGCAGTGTATGCAGCAGACAATGCGTCTGCAAAGCCTTTACCGTAGTCGTTGTTTACATATGAGATTGCGATGTCGTTGATGCCTTTAGCAAGCAACAAACGCGCAACAACTTCACCTTGGTAGCTGTCTGATGGACCAACGCGGAACAATAGATCATTGTCTTCAACGGTGGTTACAGCTGGTGATGAAGCTGATGGTGATACCATCACAACGCCTGCTGGAATTGCTGCAGTGTTTGCTGCAGAAATTGTTGCACCTGAACACATTGCACCAACGATGGCGTGAACGCCGTCTGCGTTGATCAAGCGATCAGCCGCGTTGGCTGCAGCTGTTGCATCGGCACATGTTGAATCGCCGATTGTGTAAGTGGCTTCGCCACCAAGAATGCCGCCCTGTTCGTTAACGTGCTGAAGCGCAAGCTTAGCTGCGTCACCCATAGGAGGAGACAATGTTTCAAGTGGACCCGTAAAACCGAACATAATGCCGATGTTTACGCCTTCAGCCATGGCAGGTGATGCAGCGCTTAGAGCTGTTGCTGCAACTGCGGCTGTGAGTGCTGTTTTAAGATGACGCATAATTTCCCTCTGACTATTTTCATCTTCTTGTTTTTGACCCAAATTTGATGCCATATGATTTAGGCAATTTTGGGTTCTCACGAGGTCGTTTTCCTCCCTCGTCTGCGCCTAACAATAAACATTTTGAAAAAAGAGTCACCTATTTTGATCGAAATTTGACGAAGTTGACGTGCTAATTTGCGTTAATTGGTTAAGTTGGGCCACATTGGCTCTAATGGTTACAAAATAAATGTCATATCATCTGGTTAGCAGTGATTGCCTGACAATCGAAAGTATTGCTGTCTGGTGAAATAAAACTAGTAAGAAGGTCCGTGTTCGGATGAAAATTGCTCTCTTTACCGTTCGGCATTTGCTTGTGATGTGCTTGGCGTTCTGCACATTATTGTTCGGCGGATATGCGCTTGCCCAGGACGCTACTGAGTTCACCGGATGCGGTGAGAAGCAAATTGTAATTGCGGATTTGCAGTGGCCTTCAGCGTCGGTTTTGGCTCACGCGCATGCCCAAATAATTGCAACCCAGTTGAAGTGCAATACCAGTGTTGTGCGCGCGGATATTGAAAGCGCAGCGACCACTTTAAAAACAGCGCAAACCCCAACGCTAATTCCAGAAATGTGGGTAAGCCGGGTTGCGGACAAATGGAATCAAGTGATCGAAGCAAGGGCTGGGTTGGCGGCGGGCAAAAGCTATGACGTTGCGGTGTTTGAGGGGTGGTATGTTGCGGCGAAAGTTGTCGAAGATTTCCCCGCGCTTAAACTTGTTGGCAATCTAAAAGACATGCAGGCGCTCTATCAGCTGGAGGAAAAGCCTGAGTTTATTACCTGTCCAGCCAGTTGGGCTTGCTCAATCCTAAATGAGAATATGCTCAAAGCCTTTGGTCTTTCTGCGGCTTTTAAAGTGGTTGTGCCTGAGAATAGGTTGGATATGGATCGACGAATTGGCGCAGCGGTCTCATCAAATAGGCCGACAGTTTTTTACTATTGGCAACCAAATGCACTCGCACATGATTTGGGTATGCGTGCAGTTGATCTAGGGGGGCATTCGAATGATGCGTTCACCTGCATGGGCAACAAAGGGTGTGCAGATTTTCAACCAACAGGTTTTGCAAACGAGCAGGTTGTGCTTGCGTTGGCTGATTGGGTGCGTGGAGATGCCCCTGAGTTGTTGCCCTATGCGCGCAAAGCAAACATGCCGATGAAAGTCATGGATGAATTGTTGTCTGTCCAAGTGGAAGGGCAATTCCCCGCAGAACAAGTGGCTACGTATTTTATCGTAAATTATCCCGAGATATGGCAGGCCTGGCTGCCGGTCAATTCGCAGTAAAATTTAAGTAACAGACATGTATTCGATGAAGCTGCAAATCACCATAAATAGAACTATGTAGTTAGTATTCACGAATATTTTTTGATCTTTCGATCAACATTAAATACATCTTTGTTATTTGGTTTTACAAGTATTTGGCAGTTTTGGCTGTTTTCCTGTTTTGTTCACACAAATTTGTTTCCCCAAATCGTTTGACGCTCCACATGTGCATGCCTATGCTCGGGAAAATCGCGAGAACTATTTGGGAGAAAACGCGTGGCTAACAAAATAATGAATATTCTTGCAGGGACGGCGCTTTTGGCGGCTGTATCTGCCTTCGCACCGGCGGCTATGGCTGCATCTTGCGGTACGGACAAACAAATCGACATTGCTGAAATGAACTGGCCCTCAGCTGCGGCGCTGGCGCACATTCACGCGACGATTTTGGAAAAAGGTTACGGATGTGATGTGGAAGTTGTGATTGGCGACACTGTGCCAACTTCAGCTTCTATGTTGTCCAAAGGACGCCCCGCAATTGCGCCTGAATTGTGGACTGGTACAATTCAAGAAGCGTGGGACAAAGGTTTGGCCGATGGTCAAGTAAAAGCCGCTGGCCTTGCGATTTCGGATGGTGCTGTTGAAGGTTGGTGGATCCCAGACTATGTGGCTTCTGCCAATCCGGGCTTGAAATCAGTTGATGATTTACCTCAGTTTGCTGGTCTTTTTGCGGACCCAGATGAGCCTGATCAGGGCCGTTTTTATTCGTGCCCTCCAGGTTGGGGATGTGAAATCGCCAACGCAGCCTTGTTTGAAGCCTATGCACTTGAAGATAGCTTTAATCTGTTCTCACCAGGTTCTGGTGGTAATCTAGATGCTTCAATCATTCGTGCGTTCGAACGTGAAGAGCCAATTGTATTTTACTATTGGGGTCCAACGGCCATCATGGGCAAATATTCCATGGTGCAGCTGGAAATGCCTGAGCACGATCCCGCAGTTTGGAAATGCAACGTAGATTCAAATTGTACGCCAAAAGGCAAGAGTGCATTTGCCACACCGCCTGTTGTTGTTGCCACAGCGGCTTGGATTGCAGATGAGGCGCCGGTGGTATTTGAGTATTTGTCTGATGTTGCATTGAGCAACGTTCAAATCTCAAAAATGCTTGATTGGGGTTCTGCCAACAAAGCGGGTGCAGCTGAAACGGCTGAAAACTTCTTGAAAACAGAAGAAGACGTGTGGACCCAGTGGGTGCCAGCCGATGTTGCAGAAAAAGTAAAAGCCGCACTTTAAGTGGGCAATTGAACTTAACGAACAATAGTGGCCGGACGGGATTGACCGTCCGGCCATTTTTGCATGAAGGGATTTGGGAATGTTTCCGGAGTTTGTGAACACGCGTCCATTGCGTGTTTGGATGGATGAAGGTCTGAATTGGGTGGTCCGCAATTGGGGCGATGGATTTGAAGCAGCCGCCTATCCGTTGTTGGTGATGCTGAACAAAATTGAAGATCTGCTTTTGGCTGTGCCTTGGTGGTTGATCATTTTGGCGCTGGCCGCTCTGGCCTACGGGGCCACACGTCGGTTCACGCTGCCTGCGGTTGTGATCATCGGGCTTGTGTTCATGGGCATGATGGAGCTTTGGGAAGATAGTGTGAAGACCATGGCGCTGATGATTTCAGCGACGGTCACTGCGATCATTTTCTCCATTCCGTTGGGTATTGTGATGGCGCGTTCAACGCTGGTGCGCAAAATCGTCACCCCGATTTTGGATTTGATGCAGACTTTGCCTAGTTTTGTTTACCTCATCCCAACTGTGATGATTTTCGGGCCGGGTAAAATCCCAGCTCTTTTGGCGACCATCATCTATGCGGCACCGCCGCTGGTTCGATTGACGGATTTGGGTATCCGACAAGTGGCCGAAAATGTGCTTGAGGCCGCGCAAGCGTTTGGCGCATCGCCATCACAGCGCCTGTTCGGGGTGCAGATTCCATTGGCATTGCCCACCATATTAGCCGGTGTGAACCAAACCACCATGATGGCGTTGGCCATGGTTGTTATTGCCTCGATGATTGGGGCTGGTGGCCTTGGGTATCAGGTTCTGCAAGGCATTGGACGATTGGAAGTTAGTCGCGGCGTATTTGCTGGGTTGGGCATTGTGGTGCTGGCGATCATTTTTGACCGGATCACACAGGCTTACGGCAAGCAATTACAAGAGCAAATCGGCTTGGCTGGAGGTCGCTAATGACACATGAATATAAGATTGAAATGCGTGGCGTCACCAAGATTTTTGGCCCGCAACCAGACGATGTGCTCGCCCAGCTAAAGCAGGGACGATCCAAAGATGAACTGCAGGCTGAAACGGGGCATGTGATCGGCCTGAATAATGTTGATCTGAAAGTTGAGCCAGGGCAATTGCACGTGGTGATGGGGCTTTCGGGCTCTGGCAAATCCACCTTGATCCGCCATGTGAACCGATTGATTGACCCAACAGCTGGTGAGATTTTCGTGGATGGCGAGAATGTGCTGGCGATGAGTTTGGATGAGTTGCGCACGTTTCGACGTACCAAGATTGCTATGGTGTTCCAAAAGTTTGGCTTGATGCCGCACCGTTCGGTGATCGACAATGTGGCCTATGGGCTGGAAATTCGCGGCGTCGACAAAAAGAGCCGGCTCAAAACGGCAGAAGAATGGATCGCCACCGTTGGCCTTGAGGGCTATGAGCAATCGCGTCCGCATCAATTGTCTGGTGGACAACAACAACGTGTGGGGCTGGCACGTGCCCTTGCGATGGACGTGGATATCTTGCTGATGGATGAAGCTTTTTCTGCGCTGGATCCGCTTATCCGATCTGGCATGCAAGATGAATTGTTGGTTTTGCAAAAAACGCTGAATAAGACCATTTTGTTCATCACGCATGATTTTGATGAGGCGCTTAAAATTGGCGATCAAGTGACGGTGTTACAAGACGGAGCGGTTATTCAATCGGGGCGGCCTGAAGATATTGTGCTGAACCCGGCTAATGCGCATGTTGAAGAATTTGTGGCGGACGTGAACCGCGCCCGCGCGATCCATGTGCACACCATCATGGAAAAGGGTGAATTTGAGCGATGCGAAGCAGGCGTGCCAATTGGTGCGTGTTGCGAGGATGTGTTGCCCCTTTTTGCCGAGCATGATTGGGTTGGGGTGAATGATGATGATGGCGTGCAAGTGGGTCGTCTGACGGCCAAACAAGTCATCAAAGCTCTAGCCCGGCACAGTTCTGCGGTGTAAACCGTTCCAAATGCCACAACATTTGGGAGATGAATATGTCCGCGTTAAAGAGCCGTGTGATTGATACATGCAAACGAACTGGTGAGTTCACCACCCGCTCTGGGCAGGTGGTGAACACCTATTTCGACAAATATCAGTTCGAGGGCCGCCCCGAACTGTTGCGGGACATTGTTAAAGCGCTTGCGGAAAAAATAGATATTGATTTTGACGTTTTGGCAGGTCTGGAAATGGGGGGCATTCCTGTGGCCACGGCCTTGTCGCTCGAAATGAATAGGCCCTGCGTATTCGTACGCAAAAAAGCGAAGACCTATGGCACGGAACGCATATTCGAGGGGCCAGAGATTTCGGGTAAGCGCGTTCTTATTGTTGAAGATGTGACCACGACAGGTGGTCAGATCCTAATCTCATCAAAAGAACTTGCAGCGGCTGGTGCCCACATTGTTGGCGTTGTGTTGGTGATCGCTCGGGCGCAAGAGGCGGTTGATGCTTTGGAGAATGCGCAATTACCATTGATCGCCCTAATAACGCCCGCCGACCTTGAAGCCTTGTCCAAGTAGTCAGTGTTTTAGCGAGCAAATGCTGCTCAAAAATTGAGCAAAATCTACCCGAAAACACGTATCTTTTGGTATGTTAGACTAAATTGTATCTATATTTCTTTTGCGTGATTGTTTTTGTTGTTACTTGCGCTTGCTAAACCTTAAAACTGCCGCCTATAACCCGTTAACACTAGTGCATCCCTATATTCAGGAGACCCTTGATGGAACTTAAAAAGATCAATGATCGGGTGAGTGTTAGCCCGCAAATCCTTGTTGAGGATATTGCTGCGATCAAGCAAGCAGGGTTTAAAACCATCATCAACAATCGTCCTGATGGCGAAGCGCCGGACCAGCCAACTTCTGCTGAGATTAAAGCTGCGGCACAAGCAGAGGGGATCAAATTTGTTGAAATCCCAATGGGTCGCGAAGGTGTGTCACCGGAGATGATTGCGCAGACGCAATCAGCTTTTGCGGGTGACGAACCTGTTTTGGCCTATTGTCGATCTGGCACCCGGTCCACAACGCTTTGGGCCCTTAGTCAAGCGGGTAAACAAGACGCGCAAGACATCATCAAAGCCGCTGCCAATGCGGGATATGACATTTCGCATCTGTCGAACCATTTGGTTCAGCAAGCCGATTAAAAACAATTTGGCGCGTCCCCACCGCGCACAAATTGAATGCCAAACTATCAACAAAATAGGATGACCTCGTCCATGAAGATCAACAAAATCCTCGTCGCCAACCGCAGTGAAATTGCGATTCGTGTGTTTCGTGCTGCCAATGAAATGGGCATTAAAACCGTTGCGGTTTTTGCCGAAGAAGACAAATTGGCACTACATCGATTTAAGGCGGACGAGTCCTATTTGATTGGACAAGGCTTGGGGCCGGTTGAGGCCTATTTGCAGATTGATGAATATATCCGCATCGCCAAATTGTCTGGGGCGGACGCTATTCACCCTGGGTACGGCCTGCTTTCTGAAAGCCCTGAATTTGTCGATGCGTGCGAAGACGCTGGCATCATCTTTATTGGGCCAAAAGCTGAAACAATGCGTGCATTGGGCAACAAAGTTGCGGCGCGTAATATTGCGGAAAAAGCCGGTGTGCCTGTGGTGCCTGCAACCAAGCCTTTGCCCGATGATATGGACGAAGTGGTGCGCTTGGCCGAAGAAGTTGGCTATCCATTGATGCTTAAAGCCAGCTGGGGCGGCGGTGGTCGTGGTATTCGTCGGTGTGACACGCCCGAGGAGCTTAAAACCCAATACCCGCGTGTTATCTCTGAAGCCACTAAAGCGTTTGGCTCAGCCGAAGTCTTCATGGAGAAGTGCATCGTTAACCCGCGCCACATCGAAGTACAAATATTGGCAGATAGCCAGGGTAATGTGGTGCATTTATTCGAGCGGGATTGCTCTATACAGCGCCGTAACCAAAAATTGATCGAA
>NZ_CAKZPW010000332.1:0-7989 GCF_937139385.1 uncultured Maritalea sp.
ATCTGCATCACCTGTTCCTGATAGACGATAATGCCCTGGGTTTCCTCGAGAATGTCGTCGATCAATGGATGCACGGATTCACGGTCGCGCTTGCCGTTCTTGACCTCGCAATAGGTAGGGATGTTTTCCATCGGCCCGGGACGGTAGAGCGCCACCAGCGCCACGATGTCTTCGATACAGGTCGGGCGCATGCGTTTGAGCGCATCCATCATGCCGCTGCTTTCCACCTGGAACACAGCGACGGTTTTGGCGGCGGCGTAGAGCTTGTAGGATTCTTCGTCGTCCAACGGAATTGTGCCGATATCGTCGATCAAACCAGCGGGCGGGTCAAACAACTGACTGCCATCGGCCGCCAGATGCAGGTGGCGTCCCGATGCTTTGATCTGGTCAACCGCGTTCTGAATCACGGTCAGGGTCTTGAGGCCGAGAAAGTCGAACTTGACCAGACCCGCCTGCTCTACCCATTTCATGTTGAACTGGGTTGCGGGCATATCTGAACGCGGGTCCTGATAGAGCGGCACCAGCGCATCCAGCGGGCGGTCACCGATCACCACACCGGCAGCATGCGTCGATGCGTTTCGAAGCAGTCCTTCAACCTGTTGGCCATACTTCAGAAGGCGGTCAACAACCTCTTCGCTTTTGGCCTCTTCCCTCAGTCGGGGTTCATCAGCCAGCGCTTTTTCAATGCTGACCGGCTTCACTCCTTCAACCGGTATCATCTTGGACAGGCGGTCGACCTGGCCATAGGGCATCTGAAGGACCCGACCAATATCGCGTACGGCGGCCTTGGACAGCAGCGCACCAAAGGTGATGATCTGGCCCACCTTGTCGCGACCGTATTTTTCCTGAACGTAACGGATCACTTCTTCGCGCCGATCCATACAGAAATCGATGTCGAAATCGGGCATCGACACGCGTTCCGGGTTGAGAAACCGTTCAAACAACAGGCTGTAGCGCAGGGGATCAAGGTCGGTGATGGTCAGCGCATAGGCCACGAGACTGCCCGCGCCGGAACCACGCCCGGGGCCAACGGGAATATCCTGATCCTTGGCCCATTTGATAAAATCAGCAACGATCAGGAAGTAACCGGGAAACCCCATGCCTTCGATGATGCCCAGTTCGAAATCGAGGCGCTTTTGGTATTCCTCCACGCTCACCGCATGCGGGATCACCGCCAGACGCGCCTGCAGACCCTCGTTGGCCATGCGGCGCAATTCCGCGACCTCGTCGTCAGCAAACTTCGGCAAGATCGGGTCGCGGCGGTAGGCCATGAAAGCGCAGCGTTTGGCGATCTCGACGGTGTTGCTCAGCGCTTCGGGCAGGTCGGCAAAAAGCGTGGCCATCTCGGCTTGGGATTTGAAGTAATGCTGCGCGGTCAAACGGCGGCGCGGCTGTTGCTGGTCAACATAGGCGCCTTCCGAAATGCAAATCAACGCATCATGCGCCTCATACATATCGGGCTTGGGGAAATAGACGTCATTGGTGGCCACCAGCGGGATGTCCATCGCATAGGCCATCTCGACGAAGCCGCGCTCGGTCAGGCGCTCGGGCTCGGGCTGGCCGCCGTCTTCGGGGTGACGCTGCAATTCAACATAGAGCCGATCGCCAAAGGCCGCTTTCAACCGTGCCATCAACGCCTCTGCCGCCGGGCGCTGGCCGCCTTGCAAAATATTGTCCGTAATTACGTTGCGATCAACAGCATAGGAAAGGGCTTGGCGCACCCGCACGTCTTTAAAGGCTTCAGGACCCGAGGCGTCCATGTTGAAGCTATAGTAGTACGAGCCAAGGTAAGGCAGTGACAGGGTTTCGTCTGGACGTTCCTTTTTCAAACGAATAAACTGGCCCGATGGAACCGCTGTTGTGTCCAACTCACCAGCAAGATAGCGAGTGAACGCAACGTTTTCATCATTGATCACTTGAGTTTCGACACGATCAATAATGGTTGCTTCATTGTTCCAATACATTGGGTTGCGTTCGCGCACAGTACGTTCTTTTAGAACCCATTCAGTCAGTTTATACGCTCCGTTAGAAACCATGTTTTCGGGGCGGGTCCACTCTGCACCATGTGTTTCAATAGTTGCTTTGTGCACTGGGAACACGGTGGCCAAAACAGTCATTGATGCAAAATATGGTAGTGGTGCTGTCAAGCTGACTTCAAACGTATAGTCATCAACCGCGCGCACACCCAACTCCGACTTATCCATTTCACCGGACAAAATCTGCGATGCATTCTTGAGTGACATAAGGTCAACATACCAAGAATAGGGAGAGGCCAATTCTGGGTCAACCGAGCGTTGCCAAGCATAAACAAAGTCATGGGCGGTTACAGGATCGCCGTTTGACCATTTGGCGTTGTGGCGCAAATTGAAGGTGTACACGTCGTTGGTTTCGTTGGCTGACCAGCTTTCGGCTACGCCGGGCACCAAATTGCCGTCGGCATCTTGGTTCAACAGGCCTTCAAAAAGATCACGCGCAAAAGAAAAACCAGTTACGTCTTCCATCAATTGCGGATCAAGCGACGGAATTCCATCGAGCAAACGCATACGTAGGACCTGGTTTTCTGCAAGTGTCTCACCAGTCACCGGGTGGGTTGCCGCTGCAAAAGCAGACCCCATCAAAGCCATTGTGAGCGTTGCGCCAAGAGTTGCGCTTTTCATAAGTTTTGGAAAATTCATTATCCCTCCATGCCTCAAGTCTCCCACTTACCCTCCGCAAGTTTCGGCTTAAGTATTATATTGCAATACATAGCATTGTATAAAAATACCAACGTCGATGCAAGTGGTGAATTTTGATTGCAACGCTTCAATTTTCGGGCCCGGGTATTTCGGCCCTTGATCCTGCTCTTTTGTCCGTCTAAAGTTCAGCCGAGCACATTCTCTTGCCGACCTTCACAAGCATTCCATTCTTTTCACCCGTTCAAAGCCGCAACTTCAGGATCAATCATGCAATCGATTACATCACCGTATTTACTGCAACTTGATAAGGGCTGGCAGATAGAAAACGAAACCAAAACGATCCGCGCTTCGTTTTCTGTTCCAGGAGATGTGCATTCATCATTACTCGCTCAAGGCACCATATCGTCACCATATTGGCGGGATAACGAAACCTCTTTGGACTGGATCCACGAGCAGAATTGGGTTGCGCAAACTCAGTTTGAGTTTGATGGCGACTTGGCGCGCAAGCATCTTCTTAGCTTTGACGCTGTGGATTGCATAGCAACTGTATTCTTAAACGATCAAGAAATTGGTTTTTGCGATAACCAGTTTAGACGATGGGACTTTGATACCAAAGGCGCGCTAGAGCGCGGCACGAATATTGTGCGTATCGTATTCCATTCCAACAGCATGGCGGCAAAAAAAGCCGCCGATGCCTCAAGTGTCACGGTTCCATATCTGTCGTTCAACAACCGCTTGCCTCACTATAATTACCTACGCAAAACCCAATGCCATGCTGGCTGGGACTGGAATATTGCTTTGTCGCCCATCGGGATTTACGGCGATGTTTTGCTGCATCAGGCAGACCCCGTGCATTTTGATGGCTTAATGGTGCGCCAAATTCATCTTGAAGACAGCAGCGTGACATTGGAAATCGACGTAAGCTTCTCGGCGCAAACGACAGGTGAAATTCAGCTTTCGGCCAGCATATGTGGAGCCACAACGAGTCGGACGATAACCCATTATCCCGGTACGACAACAAAACGCATTTCACTCAATGTTACGGATCCAGAACTGTGGTGGCCGATTGGTTACGGGCCACAAACATTGCACCAATTAAGTGTGAACCTTGGTGAACTCACAAAATCCCGCAAGGTGGGATTTAGGCAGATAGAGCTCGACACCAGCCAAGATGATATTGGACACCGTTTTGCGTTCAGTGTGAATGGCCAAGAAATGTTTATGCGCGGCGCAAACTGGATTCCAGCAGATGCTTTGCCTCAGAATTGCACCCCAGAGTTGGTGCGCGATCGCCTGCAATCGGCGATCGATGCGAATATGAATATGATCCGGGTGTGGGGTGGTGGCCAATATGAACCCGATTGGTTTTACGACTTATGTTCCGAACTAGGTCTGCTGGTTTGGCACGACTTTATGTTCGCCTGCAATCTTTACCCCGCTCACGACAAGACATGGCTAAAGTCTGTCCGCGAGGAGGCCCGCCATCAAATTAGGCGGCTTTCTGGCCATGCATGTATGGCACTTTGGTGCGGTGACAATGAGCTTGTTGGCGCCCTGAACTGGTACGAGGAGAGCAAGGCAAACAGAGACCGGTATTTGGTGCTTTATGATCGGCTCAACCATTCCCTAGAAGAAGCAATTGATGAACTTCAACCCGACATTCCTTTTTGGCCATCTTCGCCCTCTGTCGGTCCACTCAACTTTGGCGATGGCTGGCATGATGATAAATCCGGCGACATGCATTTTTGGGACGTATGGCATTCATCAAAAGACTTTGAGCACTATCGGTCTGTAAAACCTCGTTTTTGTTCAGAGTTTGGATTTCAGTCCTTCCCCTCGACGGAAGTAATCAAAAGCTTCACTGAACCTGAGGACCGCAATGTTTCATCGGCGGTGATGGATGTGCACCAACGAAATGAGGGCGGCAACAGCCGGATTGTTGAAACGATTTCGCGTTATTTCAAGTTTCCAGATGGTTTTGAAGACATGGTCTTTCTAAGCCAAGTCAGCCAAACTCTGGCCATGAAAACTTCGATAGAGTTTTGGCGCGCGCAAATGCCCAGATGCATGGGCGCGTTATACTGGCAACTCAACGACACTTGGCCAGTTGCGAGCTGGTCAAGCCTTGAATATGGCGGCAACTGGAAGCTAACTCACTATGCAGCAAAACGATTTTTTTCGCCTATATTGGTCACCGCGCAACCAGATGACGCCACAGGCGACGTGGTGTTCTACGCCATTTCAGACCTTCGCGCACCTTGTACTTTATCGCTTGAAATTGAACTGGTGAGCACGTCCGGCGAAGTGCAACCGCTTGCCGCATTCAACGCTCAAAGCAAACCAAATCTATCTCTAGAGATACACCGCTTGAAGAGTGCCGACATTCCCGCAGGTAAATTCTTGTCCTTTGTTTGGACTGACGAACAAGGTGAACATCAGGGCGAAAGTGAATATTTGCCATTGCGGCCAAAAGCCTACCCATTTGAGCAACCGACCATTTCCATCGAACACAACCAAAGTGCAAACGGACGCTTAGAGATCACGCTTTCTAGCGACAAGCCCGTGTTGTTTGTGACATATGATCATGGCGGCGCCAATGTTTATTCCGACAATTGTTTTACCCTTTTGCCACATCGGCCGAAAACAATTTGGGTGGCGCGACAACGTGGAAATGCCGCACCAACAGAGCCCAAAACAATACACTATTTGAAGGGTTAGCCGCGCCCGCGATAGGTTGGCACGTCTTGGCTCGGAATCCATACTGACTTTGGCGCTTCCCCTGTTTGCCAAAAAACGTCGATGGGGATGCCGCCGCGCGGATACCAATAGCCGCCAATGCGCAGCCACTCTGGGTCCAACAATTCCACCAAACGCCGCCCGATCGACACAGTGCAATCCTCATGAAATGCACCGTGATTGCGGAATGAGCCAAGGAACAGTTTTAGCGACTTGCTTTCAACCAACCAATCGCTAGGCACATAATCGATGACCAAGTGCGCGAAGTCGGGCTGGCCGGTCATGGGGCAGAGCGAGGTAAACTCGGGTGCGGTAAAGCGTACACAATATTGCACGCCCTCTTGCGGATTGGGCACTTTTTCAAGCACAGCTTCTTCTGGGCTATTGGGCAATTTTGTGTCGCCACCCAATTGGGTAAGATTGGCGTAAATGTCTTTTTTGTCGGTCATTGTTTTCTCTTTATTCTAGACGCCGCGTTGATTGCCCCAAAGCATTACATGCAATTGGGGGAGCACCCGGGCGCTGAACCATTTGGTTTGATTTACTTTATCGATCAACCACAACATGCGCTGATTAATGCCTTCAAGGTCAATGGCTGCATTCTGCTCACTAGCTGGCGGTGGCGTATGGTTGCCGGGCTGCAGATAGACCGTCAGGTCCGGATGCAGAGCTGCAACTTTTTGCGCAAAGACGAAATCTGCATCATCAAAAACCACAAATTTTAGCACGGTTTGACCAGCGCCCTGCCCCGCTCTAATCGATGTGTTCAAGGCATCTGGATCGAACGACATTTCGCTTGAAGGGGGTTTTGGGCTGAGCACTAAAACATCAAGCGCGCCAAACCAATCCTTTGCAATACTGCCTTGGGTTTCCATCGCAAATTGAAAGCCTTGGGATTTGCCTAATTCAATCAATTCGCCCAGTGGTTGAATCGCCGGATTACCGCCCGAAAGGGTGATCATTATTGGCTGATTTTCTGTGAGGGTCTTTACCTGATCCAATATTTGGCTCGACGACATTGGCCTCCATTGATTGCGAAATTCTCCATCAACAGCATGTAGACTATCACACCACACGCAACGAAAATCACAGCCGCCTGCGCGCACAAACACCGTCGGTTGACCGATAACGGCGCCCTCACCCTGGATGGTGGGGCCAAAGAGCTCTGAGACGCGTATAAGGTTTTTGTTCTCGCTCATGATGGGCGGTATTCTGCCCATGTTTTGGGCGTTTCGCTGACCCGCACAGCAGTCGTTTCTGCAAATCTTTGTTTGCACCAATCAAACAAATGCTTGGCCAAAAATTCGGCAGTAACCGCCTCACTTTCGAATACCTCATTGAGATGCCTGTGATCCAAATGCTCATCAATATAGGTTTTAAGTTCACCTAGTTCTTGGTAGTCGCGCACGAAGCCAAATTGATTGAGGGTTGCAGATCGCAACTCCACAACCACCACATAATTGTGGCCGTGCAAACGTGCACATTGGTGGTCGCTTGGCAAATCTGTGAGTTGATGGGAGGCTGAAAAATGAAACTCTTTTGTGATCGTGTACATCAAATTGCCCCGCTCGTTGCAGCGCGCCAAAAATCAGCGTCGGCGTAAGTTGTGGGGTCATCAACACCAGCCAGGTGAAAGGCTTCTCGTCGTTCAACACAGGTGCCGCAGCGCCCGCAATGGGTTTCATTTCCTTTGTAACATGACCACGTCTGGGCAAACGGCACATTGTGCCTTGCGCCATCTGTCACAATGTCGGCTTTTGAGCCATGCACATAGGGGGTGAGAAGCTGAATACTGGCATAGCCATCTAGCGCTTTGTCTTGCATGTTTTGGAAAGCGGCAACGAAATCGGGGCGACAATCAGGGTAGATGAAGTGATCCCCCCCATGCACTGCGGCGGCAACCGCATCGGCGTCATTTGCCGCGGCAATGCCAAAGGCGATGGCCAACATTATCGGATTGCGGTTGGGGACAACAGTCACTCGCATTGTTTCTTCTTCGTAGTGTCCGTCTGGCACATCAATATTGTCTGTAAGGGCAGATCCGGAAAGGCTTTTGCCAATATGCTGAATATCGATGATTTGATGCGGCACACCAAGGCGCTTAGCGCACATAGCAGCGCTATCAAGTTCTTTTTTGTGGCGTTGCCCATAGTCAAAAGAGAGCAGTCCCACGAGCGAATGCTCAGCTGCAACTCGATGGGCAAGCGTCACTGAATCCAATCCGCCAGAGCAGATTACGATCGTTTTCATTTTTTCATCCTTGTTTTGTCCGGGTAGGCTGCGACCGGGTCGGCGCTGTGTTTATCAGGTGATGGCGAACTTGAAAAGCGCCGAACACGCGAAAACGCGAAGGGACTTTAAGCGAATTTGAATCTTTGCCTGTCAACTTGTGGTCATTGCGCTACGCGGAGACGGCTATGATGAACCGGAGTTTTGAAAAATCAAGAATGCTGGCCTGTGCGGTTGGCATGGCAATTGTTCTGATTACACCTGCCTTGAGCGCGCCTTTGAACGAGGCCTTTCAAAGGAAAAACGAGAGCATTGAGCACGCTCACACGCAAAAAATCAGAACTGTAGG
>NZ_CAKZPW010000333.1:0-2954 GCF_937139385.1 uncultured Maritalea sp.
TCTTCAAAGGCTTCGGTCGCCCGATTGGAAAGCGTATGCAGCCCACGGTGCACATTGGCATATTCGTGAGAATAGGCATGCATAATCCGATCAAGCACTTGCTGCGGCTTTTGTGCCGAAGCGCCACTGTCCAGATAAACAAGCCTATTGCCGTGGATTTCCTCCTTTAGAATCGGAAAATCTGCCCGTACGCGTTCCAAATCAAACATTTGGCCTAAGCCTCTTCTTGTTCCTGCAACCAACTATCCACACGCGCTTCAAGCACATGCACAACAGCCTCAACGTCGACCGGCTCGAACACTTCTGCCAAGAACGCTCTGATCAACATAGCCTTTGCCTCAGCGCGTGGAATACCCCGGCTCATCAAATAGAACATTGAGTTTTCATCTAGCTCACCGCATGTCGCACCATGCGCGCAAAGCACGTCATCAGCGAAGATCTCAAGTTCAGGTTTCACCAAAACTTCGCCACGTTCTGACAAAATAAGCCCTTGGCACATCATTTGTGCATCAGTTTTTTGTGCAGGTTGCGCAACATCAATCTTGCCTTGGAACACAGCCTTGCCGCGTCCATTCACAATGTTCTTGAACACTTCAGTGCTGGTGGTGTTGGCAACAAGGTGGCGTAAATGAACGGTAATATCGCCGTGCTGCGTGCCCGAAAGCATGTTCAATCCAGCGAAATCAGCATGTGCACCACCACCAACAAAGTTTGCGCTAACTGTCGTGCGGCTAACTTGAGGTTCAGATTGCTGTACGAATGTGCTCAGCTGCGCGTCGGCGTTCAATTCATAGCGATTGTTTGCGAAATGACGCGTTGCAGATGAGTTGCCATCAAGCTGAAAATGTGAGAATTCAGCGCCTTCACCCAATACAACTTCTGTTGTTGCCAACCGTAAATGCGCGGCGTCGGAACCATTGTATGTTTCAATCAATGTCGCTTTTGCGCCATCTTCCAGCGTAACAGACACTTTGTCCGCATTGATCGCTGCATCGCCATCAATGATCCGGTCAATATGAAGCACTTGGTCAAGTTCACCAGAGATCTTGATCTCTACAACATCACCAACAAGGGCTTCGCTGAGCAAAACAACGCTGTCTTCACCAGTGCCAGTATTGCCACTCGTTGCAACGCTTACGCCTTCCACATCAAAATCGCCGGCCAATTGGCCGTTGACGATTTCAATGCGCGCCACGCCATCAAAGTTTGAACGCTTTGCAGAGGCACCATCGTTTGCGACAGCCAGAGCGCTCGGCACTTCGCGCAACAAGCTTTTAAGGTCCGTATAGTGATAAGCTTCAATCCGACGCGTTGGCAAACCAGTTGCAGCAAATTGCGCCGCTGCTTCTTTGTTGCCATGCGATAAAAGCAGTGCTTGCAGCTGCTCTTCAGCCCCACTCAATTTGATATCTTTATTCATCTGATTGCCCCGCCTTATGCCGCGTGATTGTCGAAACCAGCATAACCTTTGCTCTCAAGCTCAAGTGCCAAATCGCGATCACCACTTTCAACAATGCGTCCATCAGAAAACACATGCACACGATCAGGTACAATGTGGTTCAACAAGCGCTGATAGTGGGTAATCACGAGCATTGAACGATTTTCAGAACGCAAGTGGTTCACGCCTTCTGAAACAATTTTCAATGCGTCGATATCAAGACCAGAATCTGTTTCATCAAGCACGCAAAGCGATGGCTGCATCAATGCCATTTGCAAAATTTCTGCGCGTTTCTTTTCGCCACCAGAAAAACCAACATTCAATGGGCGTTTCAGCATCTCTTGTTTAATCTCAAGCTTTGCTGCTGCATCCTTCACCATTTTCATGAATACCGGAATTTTCAGCTCTTCTTCACCGCGAGACTTACGCTGGGCGTTCAATGCCGCTTTGAGGAAAGTCATGGTTGCAACACCCGGAATTTCAATCGGGTACTGGAAGGCCAAGAACAGGCCAGCTGCAGCACGTTCGTGCGCGTCCATTTCCAACAGGTCTTCGCCGTGGAACAGGATTTGGCCCTCAGTGACTTCGTAACCGTCTTTACCAGCGAGCACATAGGAAAGGGTCGACTTACCAGAACCATTGCGGCCCATGATCGCATGAACTTCTCCGGCAGGTAGCGTCAAATTCACGCCTTTGAGGATCTCTTTGTCTTCTTCCTCGACCTTTACGTGCAGATTTTTGATTTCAAGAATTGGCGTAGTCATCGTATTTGTCCTTCTGTGCGGCCGTCATCCCGGTCGGCCTGTCATCTAATTGCCCGCTAGGGCGTTGTTCAATTCGCGGCAATTGCCGCACTAAATCTGGCTACCAAACAAAAACTGCAACGGCCCACACAACGCCAGCCGCAATTGCGCCAGCGATCAACCCAATTTGCTTGTACATCTTGGGCTCATCTTTTTTTACGCGACCAGCGACCAACCAGCCCATACCCGCGCCAACAGCAATCGCAAAAAGCAGTTTTTCCATTGGATTAGCCCACGCTACCTTCAAGGCTGATGCCAATCAGCTTTTGGCTTTCCGCCATAAATTCCATGGGCAAATGCTGAAGAACTTCTCGCACGAAACCGTTCACGATCAAGGCAACCGCCTCTTCTTCATTCAGGCCACGTTGTTGGCAATAGAACATTTGATCGTCTGAAATCTTCGATGTTGTGGCTTCATGTTCAAACACGGCGCTTGAATTCTTGCTTTCAATGTAAGGCACCGTATGCGCGCCACATTTGTCACCAATCAACAAGCTGTCACACTGGGTAAAGTTGCGTGCGCCGGTTGCTTTCGCATGGGCTGAAACTTGACCGCGATAAGTGTTTTGCGACACGCCGGCCGAAATACCTTTCGAGATAATCCGGCTAGAGGTGTTCTTGCCCAAATGGATCATTTTGGTGCCACTATCGACTTGCTGGTGACCGTTAGAAACCGCAATTGAATAGAACTCACCAACTGAATTATCACCGCG
>NZ_CAKZPW010000334.1:0-11800 GCF_937139385.1 uncultured Maritalea sp.
GCAGCGATTATCGCACCGAACACTGAAACTGTAAGCAGCATCACAAATAGCGAACGCCAACCGAAGTATTCAATCATGATGCCCCCAACTGAGGGACCAAGCGCAGTACCGACCGCCGTCAGCGTACCCAACAGGCCCATGGCCCGCCCCACGGCATGTTTCTTGGCATTTTGTTTAGCAAGTGCAATGGCCACAACACCCAAAAAGGTAGCGCCCACCCCTTGCGCAATGCGCCCTATCACCAATATCCACAATGCATCTGCGGACCAGCAAATCACAGCGCCGATAGAGAATATCCCATAGCCCAAATACAAAGATATTTTTGCCCCAATCAGGTCCACCATTCGGCCAGAAACAATTGAAAATACACTCAGCGCTAAAAGGTAAGCTGAAATAATCCACTGCACTTGCGTCAGCGGTGCCCCAAACTCCTGCGAAAAAATCGGCAGCGCCACATTGGCAATGCTCATCCCAAATGTGGGCACCAGAGTTGCGATGCCAAGCGCTGCAAAACGCCAAAAATACTTCCATTCTTGCCCTGAAAAATCTACTGCGATCATCATTTTCTCCTTGATATAAGTCGAGCTGTGCGCAACGATACGACTTCAAGTCAACTTGAGGTCAAGGATGAAATTGTTAGACATTGGCGACGTCGCCAAAAGAACGGGAATAGCTCCCTCGACATTGAGATATTACGACGATGAGGGGTTGATTGATTCACTCGCAAGGCACGGTTTAAGGCGCCAATTTGACCCAAATGTTATCTTGCAACTGACTTTGATCAGCATGGGGAAAACCGCAGGATTTTCCCTCAAAGAAATCAAACAAATGCTGACGCCAGATGGCGCACCCAAAATCGATAAATTAGAGATTGTGGCCAAAGCCAGCCAATTGGATAAACAAATTGCACAATTGAGCGCCCTAAGGGACACATTAAACCACGTAGCAACATGCCCAGCACCAAGCCATATGGAGTGCAAATCATTTCGACGTCTGGTTTCTGTCGCCAGCAAACGACTGGCAACACATAAGACAAGATGAAGTCTAGCCCGCAACTGTCCAGTTTAAAACCGGCCCCACAAAACATGTTTGGCAAACGAATGGTCTGCACCAACACGCAGTTCAAATGCAAAGACCTGCAAAGCCATATTGGATCATTAAACCTTGGCGGAGGCCCTCATAGGGTCGTCTAAATTAAGCGTGGCCAACCGGCACAACGGGCATTCTAGCCAATTCTTCAAACTTGGCCGCCGAATTAAGCGCCACTTCCCGTGTAAGGCCTGCATAATTGAGAACATCATTGGTCAAATAGCCAAAGCGTGACATTTGGCGGGCGTGAACCTCAAGCAATGCCCGCACTTGATCTTTAGTCATTGCGCCTTTCCAGGCGTCAGATTGCGGTTTTTTGCCTGCCATTCCATGCACGACCAAAGCAGCATCTGCTGCGGCAGCAATTTGTTTGTCATTCACTGGCATCTTCAAATGGTTTGCGATTCGACCAAGCTGGCCGTGTGGATCAGCAGCGATATCCTCAAAACGGATCAACAAATCCCCATCGAGGTCGGCATTGGTCCAGCTCGCTACATTTTGTGACCAAGACCCCCAAGGCTCCAACGCATGTGTGTCACTTGTTGGCTGCCTAAACTCACTGGTTGCGAGTAATTTCAGGGCCGTCACCACATCCTTTTTGCCCGCCATGGCAAAAATTGGCGCCAACATTAGCGGGTTGCGGATGAGATAAACAGATCCAACCGAAACATCAAAATTTATGCTCGGCACGCCGTAAAATTCGCCCCGTGGTGCGTGTGTTTTCACCACTGGAATCCCGGGATAGGTCTTTGAGATATATTCATGAATCTTGGGACGAGCTGCGGCAATTTCTTCCTCGCTCATGTCGCGCGGATGCGTGCCAATTACCGATTCATAAAAATGTGCCAACACATCCCAAGGCAAATCCCGATCAAGCAATTCAATTGCTGCAGGCTCTTGAGGACGGTAGCCAAGGTTTTTGGCCAAATATTGCAAAAACGAGCGCACCAGTTGGTCGCCGCTGTGCGGGTAAGATGCAATCCAAAAAAGCGGCGTGGCAGGTTTTTGCGACATGTAAGATTCCTCAAACTAAACTTTGCCCCTATTTAAGGCGCAATCTGCCTATGGGCAACCCGCCTTCCCGTTTTCGTTCTAGCCAGCGCTAGCTTGGTCTAGAGCTGACAACCAAGCTCCTTTGCTAAATGCGAACGCGTTGCCATTTCAAATGCCTCGGGCCACTCCAATTTCCGATCGCTGAATATGGGCTTTGCATAAGCAGAAAAGGCCAATGCCGTTTCAACATGTGCAGCTACGATTTGTTCCCGCTCGCCGTTAGCGACAGGTAACGCATTCAAAATGCGAAGTGTTTCTGGCGAAACCACACAGCTCAAGTGCAGTGCACCACCGTCATTCACTTTTTCCGCTTCAATAGCAAAATTCATAAACAAGTTGCGCAAGTGCCCCAACCCGATCGTGCATAAAAACCATTCTTTGCGACCTACCCCAATCGTAACCAATCCCAGAATGCGCAAGAACTCGTTCGCCATATGGCTCAACCGATCCTCAGAGACCTCATGCGGTATCGATGAGTTTTCCAGTTCAGCCAGCATTGGCATGCTCTCGAACAAACAGCCCAATTGATCTTGCGAACGGTTTTTGAACGCAAGTGGCTCTTCTAAAAACAAATCAATGCGCACCCAATCACTCGTAATCACATTGATAAGCCCCGAACGCCCCAACTGCTTTCGGCAAAAAACAACATCAAATAGCTGCCCCACAAGCGATTCCCACGCCGCCGCCACATCGGCCAATTGGTCGGGTGCAACCACCGCAACAAAGTCCAAATCGCTAAATTTGTCCGCGGTTTTTCGGCCGTGGCTTCCACCCAAATAAAGCCCCATGATACCGTCAACCAGCATAGCCTCTTTTGCGATGGTGTCGATCAAACGGCTTTGGTTCATGGTGACAATCCTTTGGCCTTATGAGGTCATACGTTCAAAAAATGGCTCGGGTGAAGACACTTCAACCAATCGCTTGCGCTTCGTTTCGATCTCAAAATATCGCGTACCCACGGATCGAGCGAATTCTCTGTCATGCGAAACTATGATTGCGGTTGCGCCTGTTTCACTAATTTCTGTTTCCAGCATTTCACGGCCTGGAATATCAACATGGTTAGTTGGTTCGTCTAACAAATAAAAATTCGGCTCGATCAATCTAAGGCTAAGCAGCGCCAAACGAGATCGCTGACCATAAGACAAATGAGCTATAGGTTTTGACTGTTTTTCAAACTCAAAACCAATGTTTGCAAGCAATGAACGACAGCGCGAGTTGCCAACACCTTTATGCTGTAGAATGAAACTCTCCGGACTTTCATCAATTGGCAACTGAGAAATTTCCTGATCTGCATAACCAAGAACGGTTGAAGGCGTCACCCAAATGCCCGGCTCCGCCCCTTCTTTTAAAAATGCGCGAGGCACTTTCTTGATCAGCTGGGTCTTTCCCGCTCCATTTTCAGCCAAAACCACAATGCGGTCACCGGCATGAATCAACACTTTTTCGATGCCGAACAATTTGTCGCCATTGGGCGCTGAAACCGTCACGTCCTCGAACGACAAGATAACCTTGGCGTGCGTACCGCGATTGGCCAACGTAATGTCGCCATGTCTTTCTTTGTGCAGATCTTTGAGGTTGTCCTCAATGTCACTCGCCCGTTTGCGCAACTGTTTGGCCTTAGTTTGCAAAAGGTCTGAGCCACTATTCAGGCCAACGTTGTTCAGCTTGGCCGCTTGCTCGCGCAGTTGCTTGGCCTGCTTTTGCTCTTTCACTAGCACTTTCTCTGCCGCCACATCTTCTTGTTCAAGCGCAACACGTGCCTCAGAATAGGGCAACGAGAAATTGCGGGAGATACCAGGTCGCAAAAACAAACTACGATTCGTACAATTGTCCAAAAAGGCACGGTCGTGGCTAGCGACAATCATTGGCACCTGTGCAGATGTTTGCTTAATCCAGTTTTCAAGCTGCACAATTTTAGCAAGATCCAAATGGTTGGTGGGCTCATCAAGCAACAAAATGTCCGGCTCTGTTAGCCACACCCGTGCAATCATAATCAGTCGACGCCAACCACCGCTGAGTGTGCGCAAAGTCGCATGGTACTGATCATCGGGAAGCTGGAATTCAGCCAAAGCCACATCGACGCGCCAGCTTTCATAATCGCGCTGTTCGTCTGTCAGAGCCGAAGCAACAAAGTCATACGCAGTTAAGTCGAGCTGTTCTGGTTCTATTTCTTGCTCAACGTACCCTACCCGCGCGCCACGCGAAAAAATAATTTGTCCCGAGCTTGGTTCGCTTAGCCCCGCAAGAAAACGCAACAGCGTAGTTTTGCCGCGCCCGTTCGCCGCGATCAGCCCAACACTCTCGCCGTTTGAAACTGATAGACTGAGGTTCTTGAAAAGTTCACTTTGCGCAGTTGCGCCAACATTATTGAGTTGAATGGAAGCCATTTTATTGCCCTTGTCGACCTAATAGTCGAATAGTCACGCTGCAAGCTGCAGCCGATTGGGCAGACCAAAGAATGTCGAAACAGAATTGTCCGAACCCTTAAAGGTCAGCCCTACACATCAAAAGAAACGTGCAGGGCATTGCGCGGGCCAAACCATAATAAGCAAATACGATGCGCCATATTCATCTTGCTCTCCACACGCTCAAGGGCAGATCAAATTCGATCGCACGCTAGCCCAGCAAAACTAATCTGGCAAGATGTGGGGAAAAACTGAACAGTTACGCAAACACAAAGAACCCAACAAAGGTCCAAAGCAACATGCTACGAGAAATTGGCCAGCGGGCAAGCCGGTACGCAAAACTACCAAATCCGACTTGCGCCAACCAATAAAAAATCGCCTCAGCCGGGCGGTCTGTTACGCTGACCTTTGCTTTAGCGATCATATACGGGAACTCCATACTCTCAAACCGTATGACAATAGTTCTACCACCTCGTTGTTAAAAAAGTGCTGACGGCCCAGTTAGAATTTGTCAATAATTTCCGTCGCTTAACGGGACAGGTGATAAGAGTTTGTTTAGAAAGATGAACGCAAAGCACCTATCATTCGAGTGGTAACAGGCACCTGGTTTCAGCACCTAAAGCGCCAGAATGCTTAGGGAAAACTGACAATCTCGGTTTGAAATCATCGCTAACAAATGGTGCTATTGTGGTAAACGAAATTCACACATTGATTCGAATTGATAAAGGCGCGGCATGGACAACGGTGATGATCTTTTCAAAAAATTTGACGCAGAACCGTCAAAAAAGAAAAGCGAGCCCAAATTAGCACCAGCTGCGGCGTCAAATCCTGTTGCCAAAGCACCAATGGCGGCACCTGCGCCCAAGTCAGCGTCAAACGATGGCAGCTCCTATACCGCAGACGACATTGAAGTTCTCGAAGGCCTCGAACCTGTGCGCCGCCGCCCGGGTATGTATATTGGCGGCACAGATATCAACGCGCTGCACCACCTGTTTGCTGAAATCATCGACAACTCGATGGATGAAGCCATTGCGGGCCATGCCTCGCGAATTGAAGTGCATTTGGATGCAGAAGGTTATCTGACCATCACAGATAATGGTCGCGGTATTCCGGTGGAGCCACACCCAAAGTTCAAAGACCGGTCGACCCTTGATGTCATTATGACCACCCTACACGCAGGCGGTAAGTTTGATTCTAAAGCTTACGAGACATCAGGCGGTTTGCACGGTGTAGGCGTTTCTGTTGTGAACGCATTGTCCGACGATATGATCGTTGAGGTTGCTCGCGACCAAAACCTTTACTCTCAAAGCTTCTCGCGTGGCCTGGCCACAACTGGCGTTATCGATCATGGTCCAGTGCGCAACCGGCGCGGCACCAGCACAAAGTTTCACCCAGATCCACAAATCTTTGGCGACAAAGCCAAATTTTCGCCCAAACGCATACACGATATGGCGCAAGCAAAAGCCTATTTGTTTGCGGGGGTCGAAATCCGTTGGTCTTGCGACGAGAGCTTGGTTGAAGGCGCGGACATACCTGCAAAAACCACCTTTTTGTTCCCGGACGGGCTGAAAGACTATGTGGAAGGCCGAATTGAAGGACGCCCTCGCATTGTTGAAGAGATCTTTGCGGGTCGCAAAGGCGGTGCGGGAAAACATGGATCAGTCGAATGGGCGATCGCCTTTACGCTTGGCGATGCCTTTATCAATTCCTATTGTAATACCGTGCCCACCCAAGATGGCGGAACTCACGAAGCGGGATTGCGCTCCGCACTATTGCGCGCAATTAAAGCCTACGCTGAACTTACAGGCAATAAACGCGCCGCTGTCATCACGGCAGAAGATATTCTGGCGAACTGTAGCGCCGTCATGTCTGTGTTCATTCGCGAACCAGAGTTCGTTGGCCAAACAAAAGACAAATTATCGAGCGGCGAAGCCACAAAAATTGTCGATGTGGCCATCCGCGATGCGTTTGACCATTGGCTAGCCGCCTCCCCCAATCAATCTGCCAAACTGATTGACTGGGCGGTTGATCGCGCAGAAGAACGCATTCGCCGCCGCAAAGAAAAAGAAATCGACAGGAAGTCTGCAACACGTAGGCTTAGGCTTCCTGGCAAACTTGCCGATTGTTCGCAAGGCGCAGCCCAAGGTGCAGAAATCTTCATCGTGGAAGGTGACTCCGCTGGCGGCAGTGCAAAACAAGCACGCAACCGCAAGAACCAAGCCATTTTACCCTTGCGCGGTAAAATTTTGAACGTTGCCGGCGCCACCCGAGAGAAAATTACTGCGAACCAACAAATTGGTGATCTGATTCAAGCTTTGGGCGCTGGAACGCGCGACCGCTACAATTCCGATGACCTTCGCTACGATAAAGTCATCATTATGACTGATGCGGACGTTGACGGCGCGCACATTGCTTCTTTGTTGATGACGTTCTTCTTTCAAGAAATGCCTGCATTGATTGATGAAGGACACCTATATTTAGCCATGCCTCCGCTTTACCGGATCACCCAAGGCGCAAAAACGCTTTATGCCAACGATGATGAGCATAAGGATAAATTGATGGAAACGGAGTTTACCGGTCGAGGCAAAGTTGAGATCACTCGATTTAAAGGGCTGGGCGAAATGCCATTCCAGCACCTTAAAGAAACGACCATGAAACCGGGTTCACGCCGATTGGTGCAGATCAGCGTTGCCAATGAACATGTCGAAACCAAAGATTCCATCGACAGACTAATGGGCAACAAGCCAGAGTTACGTTTCCAATTCATCCAAGAAAACGCTGAATTTGCGAGCGACTTGGATATTTAGGCGCCAATTGGCTCAAATGCCTAGGTAAATTCAACTAGAAAGTGTGAGTTTAGCGCAACAATCATGTAATTCTCACACGATGCGTTAACAAAAATTCAACAAACGCATTGACTTACAGGTATCGCGCGCTATGGTCCTGTTCGCGGGGCCACTAATTATTTCTAGTTAGACCGTAATCGGCAAAGTGGACGTATTTACTTGAGTGAAAAATTCATAGAATTGGGGCTTAGCACAGCTGTTACCAACGCGGTAGTTGATGCTGGCTACACCACCCCAACAGATATTCAGCAAAAAGCCATTCCACACATTCTCCAAAAAAGAGACGTGGTTGGTATTGCACAAACCGGCACAGGCAAAACAGCATCGTTTGTCTTGCCCATGTTGACTCTGCTCGAAAAAGGGCGCGCACGAGCACGTATGCCGCGCACTCTTATTCTTGAGCCAACGCGCGAGCTTGCCGCGCAAGTGCACGAAAATTTCGAGAAATACGGCAAAAACCACAAATTGACCGTCGCCCTTTTGATCGGTGGCGTTTCATTTGAGGAACAAAACAAAAAGCTGGACCGTGGCGCAGATGTTCTTATTGCGACACCGGGCCGCTTGATTGACCATTTTGAACGCGGGCGCCTTCTCATGACAGGCGTGGACATTTTCGTCATCGACGAAGCTGACCGTATGCTGGACATGGGGTTTATTCCCGATATCGAAAAGATATCATCTTTGCTGCCCAAACGCCGTCAAACCCTTTTCTTCTCGGCAACAATGCCTGACGAAGTTGCCCGTTTGACTAAGAAGTTTCTAAACGATCCGGTTTCTGTGGAAACCACCCGTCAGAATTCAACTGCCGAAACAATTACGCAAAAACTGCTAAAAGTTGGCAACAAGCCATTCGAAAAACGTGCAGCGTTGCGTGAACAAGTGGATGCAGCCGTCGGCCTAAAAAACGCGATCATCTTTTGTAATCGCAAGCGCGACATTGCCACATTGACCAATTCAATGATCAAACACGGTTACAACACCGGTTCGTTGCATGGCGATATGGATCAAAAGTCCCGCATGGAGACCCTTGCAGGTTTCAAAAACAACGAGATTACGTTTTTGATCGCCAGTGACGTTGCCGCCCGTGGCCTTGATATTCCTGACGTTAGCCACGTTTTCAATTTCGATATTCCAACCCACGCTGAAGACTATGTGCACCGAATCGGTCGCACAGGTCGCGCGGGTCGCGAAGGGGTTGCAATTACACTTGTGGCGCCTGCAGACATGAAATACCTCGATCAAATCGAAAAACTCATCGAAAAAAAGCCCGAGTGGATCGAAAAGAAAAAAGAAGACAAACCTGCAAAACCTGCTCGCGAACAAAGGGCCAAGTCTAATAAGGCTCCAAAACCCGAGCAAAAATCATCAAAAGACAGGTCAAACGTCGAAAAACTTGATGTAAAAGAAAACAAAGTTTCCTCAAATCAAAACACTCGACAAAAATCACGCAATAAGAACCAAGACGCGCTGCCATTTGGTCAATCAGATCAAGTGCCTGCGTTCCTTCTGCGGCCCGTCCGACAGGCTAGTTAAACGTATCCTTAACCCAAAATTTAACCTTTTGGGACATTAAGGACTGCAACGAGATTAAAGACTCAATGCGTGTTTTCACGCATTTAGGTACTATGGGTGGAGCCAACAAAGATGCTTGTATCTGAGCATGATTACCAGCGAACGCTTGAGTATTCGTTCTCCGCATTGGGAATGCTTAAGCGCGCTAAGATCCCTCCCTACCCACATTTTTATGAGCTTTGCTATACTTATGCATCTGGCATCAACGAGCAGCTGAACGAGCGCTTGAACATGCTGCTGGGCAAAGACAATTCCCTTTCGATGGAAAACGTCTTGCAGGTTTACCGCGAGTTCTTCGACAACCCATCTGATCTAGAATCCCAACTGACCAACGTCAGTCAGGAAATGTCTCAAAAAATCGACTCCGTAAACCGGGCGATGGACGAGTCAATTGACACAGCTGAAGGCTACTCTGGTTCACTCGACAGCGCAGCCATCAAATTGGCCGGTGGCTTGGCCGCACAAAGCTTGGAACGGTTGGCCGCAAAATTGTTATCTGAAACAAAGCAGATGCAAGAAGCCAATCAGAATCTTGAAGAGAAACTGAAAGTTTCCAAACAAGATATTTCAAGCCTCAAGCGCGATTTGGACACAGCACGTCGCGAGACTATGCTTGATGCCCTCACAAAGATTCCAAACCGCAAGAGCTTTGATCAGCGCCTCAAACAAGAATTCGAAACATTTGAAAAAGAAGGCAACCATTTCAGCCTGCTGATGATGGATATCGATCACTTCAAAGCCTTCAACGACAATTACGGCCACCAAACTGGTGATCAGGTTTTGCGCTTGGTTGCGGTAACGCTGAAATCCAACATCAAGGGTCGTGATCATGCTGCGCGCTACGGTGGCGAAGAATTTGCAGCCATTTTGCCAGATACTGACCTACGCGGCGCGCGCCTCATTGCGGAAAAAGTTCGAAAAGCGGTACACGCCAAAGAATTGTTAAAGCGTTCGACCAATCAAAAGTTGGGCAGAATCACAATTTCGATCGGCGCCGCTCAAATTCACAGAGATGAGACAATCCATCAGCTCATCGAGCGTGCTGATGAATGCCTTTACACCGCGAAACGCGAAGGCCGGAATCGCGTGATTTGTGAAAATGACGAAGAGTTCCGAAACTCAAAAGTCGCCTAGTTACAAACACGTACGCGCAATCTTTAAAGTCTTGATTCGAATTAGGCACCGCTGCCAGAGTTTGCACGTGCCTTGGCAATTTCTTGCAAGTCAGCAGGCTCAAGCATCACGCTTTCACCACATCCACAAGAACCGGTTTGGTTTGGATTTTCAAATGTGAATTCTGATTTCAAAATGTCTTCTTTGAAATCCATTTGCGTGCCCAGCAAAAACATTGTGGCTTTGGGGTCGATATATACATCCACGCCATGCTCTGACACATGGTCGTCACCTTTCACCGGCTCGCTCACATAATCTAGCGTATAGGCCATGCCCGCACAGCCGGCATTTTTAACGCCGACACGCACAGCATTTATTCTTTCGTCTCCAGATTGGGCCAAGATTGTTTTCACTTGATCAGCGGCCGTTTGTGTAATGGAGAGAATTTTCATGTGGTTACCACCAATTTAGCGCAACCTGCGCTTCTTCTGACATACGATCTGGGCCCCAAGGTGGTTCAAACACCATGTTCACCACAACATCTTGCACGCCTTCAACGGTGCGTACTGCATTTTCAACCCAACCAGGCATTTCACCCGCAACGGGGCAACCAGGTGCGGTCAATGTCATGTCGATCGTAACATTGCGATCATCATCCAGATCAACCTTATAGATAAGACCCAATTCGTAAAGATCAACCGGGATCTCAGGATCATAAATCGTTTTAAGCGCAGCAACGATGTCATCAGTAAACCGTTGGATTTCTGCTTCATTCATGCCCTTAGAAACCGAAATCTCCGCAGCATTTACAGCAACTTCTTCAACTGTGTTTGTGGCTTCTTCACTCATTGATACGCTCCTTTAAGCGAAAAACTTCTGCGCTTTTTCGATACCTTGAACCAAAGCATCTACATCATCTTTGCCATTATAAACGCCAAACGAGGCGCGACAGGTTGATGTTACCCCAAACCGTTGCAGCAAAGGTTGCGCACAATGTGATCCGGCACGAATGGCAATCCCATAGCGGTCCAAAATCGTGCTCAGATCATGTGCGTGCACGCCTTCAATTGCAAAAGAGAATATAGCACCTTTTCCCGGTGCATCGCCAATCAATCGCAAAGAGTTGATTTTGCTTAGCTTCTCACGAGCATAAGCGCCAACCTCAGCTTCGTGCGCTTTGATGTTTTCACGCCCAAGCGCGCTAATATAGTCTAGCTCTGCGCCGAGGCCGACCGCTTGTACAATTGGTGGCGTACCTGCTTCAAACCGATGCGGGGGCTCATTATATGTAACATCTTCCAACGTCACATCACTGATCATTTCGCCACCACCTTGGTAAGGCTGCATTTGCGCCAACAAATCGGCTTTGCCATAAAGCACGCCAATTCCTGTGGGCCCATAGAGCTTGTGGCCCGTCATGATGTAGAAATCGACGTCCAAATCCTGCACGTCTACTAGTTCGTGCACCGCCCCTTGGCTGCCATCCACGACAACGGGAATGCCCCGTGCGTGAGCGATCTCACAAACCTGTTTGATCGGCACAACCGTACCCGTAACATTTGACATGTGGGTAATGGAGACAACTTTTGTTTTGTCGCTTAGCGTTGCAGCAAACAGCTCCAAATCAAAACTGCCATCTTCAGCAACATCAACCCATTTGATCACCGCGCCTTTGCGTTCCCGGTGGAAATGCCAGGGCACTATGTTTGAATGGTGCTCCAT
>NZ_CAKZPW010000335.1:0-1798 GCF_937139385.1 uncultured Maritalea sp.
CCAAATGGTGCAAAATTTCATCGATATCGCCAACGCGTTTAACGCGGCCAATCCCCGGAGCGCATCATGAACATCAAAGAAACGCTCAACTACCTCGGCGACAGCAACGATTTGTCATTCGACCAAATGCGCGATGTGATGAATATCATTATGTCTGGCGAAGCCACACCATCCCAAATCGGCGCTTTTTTGATGGCGTTGCGGGTCAAAGGCGAAACCGTTGAAGAAATTGCCGGCGCCGTTTCTATCCTGCGCGAAAAAATGAGCCCGGTAGCCGCACCTGCCAATGCCATCGATATTGTAGGCACTGGCGGCGATGGCGTTGGCACCTACAATATTTCCACCACCGCTTCGATTATTGTGGCTTCGGCAGGTTGCCCTGTGGCCAAACACGGCAACAAGGCCCTCTCGTCAAAGTCTGGTAGCTCAGAAGCACTATTGGCGTTGGGCGTAGAACTCGATCTACCCGCCGCAGGCATTGCCGCTTGCATCGAGCGCGCAGGCATTGGCTTTATGTTTGCCCCCAACCATCATGCGGCCATGCGCTTTGTGGGACCGTCCCGGCAGGAAATGGGCGTGCGCACCATATTCAACCTGCTCGGCCCTCAGTCAAACCCGGCTGGGGTCAAAAACTATCTGCTTGGTGTTTTTGACAAACAATGGGTCCGCCCTGTCGCAGAATCGCTTTTGAAAAACGGCGCAAAATCCGCATGGGTTGTGTTCGGCAATGATGGTCTTGATGAATTGACGACGACAACCACCAGCACAGTGGCGCAAATCAAAGAAGGCAAAATCACCGAATTTGAAATTTCCCCAACAGATGCTGGACTGCCTTTAGCTGAAACAAAAGATATTTTGGGTGGCACACCGCAAGAAAACGCGGCGGCCATGCGCGAACTGTTTGATGGCAAACTTTCCCCATTCCGCGACATTGCGCTGCTCAACGCAGCGGCGGCCTTTTTGATCTTAAACAAAGTCGACACCCTCAAAGCTGGTGTAGACCTTGCCGCAAAACAAGTTGATAGCAGCGCAGCAAAAGCCAAGCTTGAAGATTTAGTTCGCGTATCGAACGAGGTGGCCAAATAATGACCGATATTCTAAAGAAAATCGAAGCTTATAAACGCGAAGAAATTGCGGCGGCCAAACTCGATTTGCCGTTTGGCGATCTTGAAACATTGGCCCGAAACGCCGATGCGCCACGTGGTTTTTTGAACGCCTTAAAAGCCAAACGCGACAATGACCAATATGCGCTGATCGCTGAAGTTAAAAAAGCCAGCCCATCCAAAGGCTTGATCCGAGAGGATTTTAACCCAGCCGCTCACGCATCTGACTATGAAGTTGGTGGTGCGGCTTGTCTTTCAGTTCTTACCGATGGCCCTTCGTTTCAAGGCGCACCTGCATTCCTCAAAGAAGCGCGGGCAGCAACGTTCCTGCCCGTTTTGCGCAAAGATTTCCTTTACGACACCTATCAGGTGGCAGAGGCCCGTGCATGGGGCGCTGATTGCATTTTGATCATCATGGCTTCGGTCAGTGATGCGCAGGCTCAGGAATTGGAATCTGCCGCAACCGAATTCGATCTCGACGTGCTGGTTGGCAAAAATGCCGATGGCGCCGTTGAGGCCGGCACCGCCTGTGGATAAGTCATCAATAATTGTCGATTGGGCTTTGCCGTCTGCGTGCAGGATCGCCTCGATGTGTACCGCGTGACGCACGCTGGTACGGCGCTCATCAATATGTGTGTTCGGCTCGGCGACGGCAGCGTTGAGCATCATGATTACTCCGTAAACAACAAAAAAAT
>NZ_CAKZPW010000336.1:0-2758 GCF_937139385.1 uncultured Maritalea sp.
TACCAGGCGCATCAACGCCGTCATCATTGGTAACAAGGATGCGCAACTGGTCTGCCATCTATTTGGCCGCTGATATTTCAGTTTGGCCGCCCATATAGGGCTGCAAAACTTTGGGGATAGCGATGGAACCATCTTCTTGTTGATAGTTTTCCATCACCGCGATCAATGCCCGACCTGTTGCCACACCTGATCCGTTCAGCGTGTGAACATATTGTGGCTTGCCATTTTCATCACGATAACGTGCTTCCATGCGGCGCGCTTGATAATCACCTGCTACTGAGACAGAAGAAATCTCGCGATATGTGTTTTGACCCGGCAGCCAAGCTTCAATATCAAAGGTACGCATCATCGTTGCGCCCATGTCACCAGCACAAAGGCGCATAACACGATATGGAATATCTAATCCCTTCATCACTGCTTCTGCACAGCCAAGCATGCGCTCATGTTCTTCGAGTGATTTGTCTGGCGCTGTCACAGCAACCATCTCAACCTTGTAGAACTGGTGTTGACGCAACATGCCTCGTGTATCACGACCGGCAGAACCAGCTTCTGAGCGGAAGCAAGGCGTTAAAGATGTGAATCGCAGTGGCAGCTCCTCATGGCTCAGCATGCTTTCGCGCACAAGGTTCGTCAAAGAGACCTCAGACGTTGGGATCAACCAGCGGTCATCCGTCGTGCGGAATGCGTCTTCTGAGAACTTGGGCAGTTGGCCCGTGCCAAACAAAGCTTCCGAGCGTACTAAGAGCGGCGCGATAACTTCGGTGAATCCGTGCTCAGTTGTGTGCAAATCGAGCATATATTGCCCAAGCGCGCGCTCTAAACGTGCAATGCCATTTTTGAGCACAACAAAACGAGATCCTGCGATTTTTGAGGCAATCTCAAAGTCCATTTGGCCGAGTTGTTCACCCAGCTCATAGTGTTCTTTGGGTTCAAAATTGAACTGTCTTGGTTCAGCAAAACGGCTTTTTTCAACGTTGTCGTTTTCGTCAGCGCCAGCGGGAACATCTTCAAGCAGCAAGTTTGGTAGCCCTGCTAACAGGTCGTTCAACTCCGCGGTTTGAAGGCGCTCCGTTTCTTCACCTTGCTGCACTTTTGACTTCAAGTCCGCAACCTGTGCCAACAACGCTTGCGCTTTTTCTTCGTCGCCTTGCGCCTTTGCTTGGCCAATTTGTTTGGATGAAGCGTTGCGTGTTTCTTGCCACTCATTCAGCTGCTGAACTGTCGCTTTGCGCGCATCATCGAGGGTGATAATCTTTTGTGACTGGCCCTCTGCTCCACGCCGTTCAAGACCCGCATCAAATGCTTCGGGGTTGGCTCTAATCCATTTAACGTCAAACATGTTGTGCTCCGGCTTTTGCCGATCAGTTTCGTGATCTTTTTATGTGTTTATGCTGGTGAAAGGTCTTGCTTATGCAGCGTCATTCTCTGACTCTGCCTCGCGTTTTGCCCGCGATCGCTCGACAAATTGAACAGCGAAGATGGATAGCTCATAGAGTAGAAAAACCGGAACAGCGAGGCCGATCTGCGTCATAGGATCTGGTGGCGTGAGAAAAGCCGCAACGGCAAGAATCGCAACAATTGCGTATTTCCGCCAAGATTTCAGGTTTTCAGCAGTGATCAATTCGGCACGGGCCAAGAGTGTCAAAATGACAGGCAGCTGGAAACACAAACCGAATGCCAACAACAGCGTCATAGTCAAAGACAAATATTCGCTCACGCGGGTAAGCATTTGAATTGAAGCTTGCCCGGGTGCATTTTGTTCAAACGATAAGAAGAAGCGCATCGCCAAGGGCATAACCCCAAAATACACCAGCGAAGCGCCCAAAAGAAATAGAATCGGTGTTGCAATCAGATAGGGAACAAAGGCCGCTCGTTCGCGCTTGTATAAGCCTGGTGCTACAAACATGTAAACTTGGCTAGCAATCACAGGGAAAGCCAGAAAAATAGCGCCAAACAGTGCAACTTTCAGCTCAGTAAAAAATGCTTCCTGTGGAGCTGTGTAAATCAAGCTTACATCTTCCACTGAGCCACCAACGGCTTGCACGAAGGGGCCCAATAAAACGGTATAGATTTGACCCGCAAAGAAAAAGCAAAAGACAAACAGCAACGCAATCGCAGCAAACGAATAGATTAGACGCGTACGAAGCTCAACGAGATGCTCCATGAGTGGCGCTTCGCTTTGTGTCACTTCATCGTTGGGGTTTTCGAGCATTTTGTTCATCATGCGTCCCCTTTAGGGGTTACCGCAGCTTTAGCTGGCGCGGCACGTTGCAATTTCGCTGCCGTTTTGGCTGGAATGCCGCCTTTGTTTGCGACAGCGGTAATTGGCTTCACTTCTTTTGCGGCGGCGGCTTTCTTAGGCGTTGTTTTACGCGTTGTCGCAGATTTCGCCGCCGTCGTTTTGGCAGTGGTCGTTTTACGCACGGCAGGTTTTTTCGGCGCAGCCTTTTTTGCGGGTGCCTTTTTGGCAGCTACTGTTTTTGTAGACGTACTTGTTTTCTTGGCTGCGCGTTTTCGTGGTGCTGCTTTCTTGGCGGGCGTCTTTGGCGCTGCTTCACTCTCAACCTCGCCATCAACTTTTGCGGCGGCGTCGGTTTGTGCGCGGGCAATCGCTGCTTTCATGCTTGACGCAGCAGCTGCTGGGTCGGGAGAAGGCGTTGTTGGCAAGCCAGCAGACTCGCGAATTTCGTTCGCAACGCTTTCCTGCCCCTCCACTGCTGGTTTGATCGCACCGCTTGGTTCCACGCCGGCTTTGCCG
>NZ_CAKZPW010000337.1:0-6429 GCF_937139385.1 uncultured Maritalea sp.
CCGATCAATCACGTTTTCAATCGCAGAAACGGGGGTGCTAGGGTTTAGAGAAACACCAGCTTTTTTACCCAAATTGCGGATGGCCTGCAACGAGCGATCAAGGTGTGGACCAGCTTCGGCGTGTACGGTGATGATGTCGGAACCCGCTTTGGCAAATGCTTCAAGATAAGCATCGGCAGGTGAAATCATCAAATGCACGTCGAGTATCTTTTTTGTTACAGGGCGGATTGCTTCGACAATCATTGGCCCGATTGTGATGTTGGGCACAAAATGACCATCCATCACGTCCACATGGACCCATTCGCATCCGGCGTCGTCGATTGCTTTTACCTCTTCGCCAAGACGTGCAAAGTCGGCGGAAAGAATGGAAGGGGCGATCTTGATAGGCAAGTCGGTCATCACGCTGTCCAATATATCAAAGGAGGTTATGGGGCGCGGGTTAGCACATGTTTTTGGCGCTGCCAATTGGCCGAAGGGAGAATGAAGCTGAATTCATGGTTTTTTGGCGATTCTCAACAAGAATCACAATCCCTTGAGTGCGACAGTGAGGTGCTTGCGCCCAACAATATGATGGGGCATTAGAAGGGGGATTGGAGCCATTATGATTTCTTTGAGCATACCTGTGATTTTTGGTGCCGGCGTTTTGAGCTTCTTATCGCCTTGCGTTTTGCCCCTTGTGCCGCCCTATTTGAGCTATATGGGCGGGACGACGTTTGAAGAAATCCGTCGCGAGGGCAGCACAGGCAGCGCCGTATGGTGGCGCACCGTGATGACTTCGTTTTTCTTCATTCTTGGGTTTTCGACCATTTTTGTTGGCATGGGCGCCACGGCAACCTTGTTCGGAGAGATGCTGCGCTCATCCCTTTCCTGGCTCACATCGCTTGCGGGGATCGCGATCATTGTGATGGGATTGCATTTCCTTGGCATTCTAAAAATTGGTTTTTTGTACCGCCAAGCAAAGTTCGATGGACCCTCAAAAGCATCTGGTCCCTTGGGCGGATATTTGCTGGGACTTGCGTTCGCTCTTGGTTGGACCCCCTGTATCGGACCAATTCTCGCAGCAATATTGCCAGTCGCCGCTAGCTCAGAAACGGCATGGCAGGGTGCTGGGCTTTTGGCGGTCTATTCACTTGGGTTAGGTGTGCCGTTTTTCTTGGCTGCCTTGGCCGTTAGACCTTTTATGAGTTTCTTCTCTAAATTTAAGAAGAACCTTGGAATGGTTGAAAAAGTAATGGGTGGGTTTTTGGTGATTACCGGCATACTTTTTCTCACGGGAGATTTCACTCGCATCAGTTTTTGGTTGCTCGAGACATTTCCAGTTTTGCAGAGTTTTGGATAGAATTAACCCTAAAGCCAAATGATTGCCGCCAAAGCCGAGTCGTTTGCTAACTTGTGCAAAGGTTTTAAGTGTTTTGAGCGAGGATGCTCCAATATTTATGTGGAGCTAAGTGCAGATGTATTCTGACAATCAACAAGACGTTCATGAGGAACGCATTGGTGCTGTTGTTCCGGCTGGATGGAATCCGATGTTTTCGGTAAGCTCAAACTTATATGATGTTGAGCCTCAATGGCGCGCGCTTGAGGCATTTGGTTTGTCCTCGCCCGGACAATCCTTTGATTTTGTGCGTTCGTGGGTCGAAGCGACAAATGTTCCAAAGCAAGAACAGTTTTATGTGACTGCATATTTGGGCAAACAGCCGTTGATGGTTTTACCGTTGGCGATGAGCAAGAAGTTGGGTGTAACAATTCTCACATGGTTTGTGGGCGATCATGTTGCGTGCAATGGCCCTTTGATGAATCACGATCTGTTTGAGCGCCTGAGCGAAAGTCAGCGTGAAGCGTTTTGGCAAAGTGTGGTTGCCGCGCTGCCAGTATCAGATGTTTTGTATTTGCCTGGGCTAATTGAAGGTGCCGATACTGAGTTTGTGGCATTTGAGGGTGTGGGCAAGAGTTCCGTGTGTGATCACATATTCAGGGTACGCTTTGATAGTTGGGAAGAATGTGACAAATCGCGGCGCGATCGAAAACGCAGGAGACGCGACAAGCAACATCGTCAAAAGCTTGACGCCTTGGGCGCAGTTGATTTGGTTGAAATTGCACAAGTTGACCAAGCGGAACATGTGCTGCAAGTGATGTTTGAGCAAAAGCGCAAACGCTTTGAGCAACTTGGTATCGAAGATCCATTCACGAAAAAAGAAGTGCGCGACGTCTATTCTGATTTGTTCTCTAAATCGAAATCCGTCCGCCCCCTTTTGTATGCACTCCGCTTGAATGAAGAAGTTATATCAGTGCGTTACTGTGTTGCTCACCAAAACAACTTGTTCATGCTTGTCTCTTCCATGAGTGTGGACGACGACATATTGGCGGGGTCGCCAGGCAACCAGTGTGTATTGGAGATTCTGCGCCAAAAACTGGGTAAGGATAGCTTTACCATGGTCGATATTGGTGTCGGCGAATCATATGAAAAAAAGCGCTGGTGCAATGAATTGGTACCAGTGACCAGTCGTTTTTTGCCAAGAACATTCAAAGGTTGGGTGTTTTTTGCGGCAAAGGCTAGTTTGGAACGTCTCAAGATGCTGGTGAAAGGCAATAGCGTTCTGTTTGGTTACTACAAAGCAATTCGCGGCGTCTTACCACCGATTTTGCGCACATAGTCGCCTTAGATCAGCTTCAAACCGCGCATTGAGGCGTGACCATCTTTTGCAATAATGACGTGGTCATGCAAAGTGATTCCCAAAGGCTTCGCAATTTCGTCAATCGCGCGCGTCATTTGAATGTCGGCATTCGACGGAGTGGGGTCACCGGAAGGGTGATTGTGTAGCAAAATTAGGGCCGTAGCTGATAACTCAAGTGAACGTTTTATGACCTCACGAGGATAGACCGGAGTATGGTCTACTGTGCCAATTTGTTGCACCTCGTCAGCGATGAGTTTGTTCTTTTTGTCCAGAAAAAGTATGCGGAATTGTTCTTTGCTTTCATATGCCATTTGCGCGTGGCAATAGTCCAAAAGCTCCGACCACGAACCCAACGTTGGGCGCGCTGGAACTTTGGACTTAGAAAAGCGTTGTGCAACTGCCAGGATGACTTTCAGATCTGTTGCGGCTGAGGGACCTAGTCCGTCAATTTCTTGCAACAATGCTGGCGGGGCAGATAACACCTCAGAAAAGCTGCCAAATCGCTCCATTAGTGCTTTGGCTATGGGTTTGGTGTCGCGACGTGGCAAAAGGCGAAACAACAAAAGCTCTAGCAACTCATAGTCTTGCATGCCTTCAGCGCCTGATGACTGAAAACGCGCACGCAAACGATCGCGATGCCCGTGGAAATGAGGTTGGGGTGCCTCAGACATGCCGGACGTGTTTGGTTTGTCTGGAGTCCTTGGCTTGTCGCTCATTACCGACTTGCCTCAAGTGGGTTAAACAAGCCTTTTGCACTTTGAGTAAATATCTCGCAGCCGTGCTCAGTGATGCCGATGGAGTGTTCGCATTGTGCGGATAATGTGCGGTCACGCGTTACCGCGGTCCAGCCGTCAGCCAGTACTTTTACGTGCTGGCGACCCAAGTTTAGCATTGGTTCGATCGTGAAAATCATGCCCGGTTTTAGTTCAGGTCCTGAGCCTGGGGTGCCAAAATGCAAGATATTTGGTTCGTCGTGGAATAGGCGGCCAAGGCCATGGCCGACAAAATCTCGAACGACGGATGTGCGCTCAGCTTCTGCGTAAGACTGAATTGCGGCGCCAATGTCACCAGTTGTATTGCCGGGTTTGGCCACTTCAAGTGCGCGGGCAAGGCTTTCATATGTAACCTCAATCAGGCGCTCGGCTTTGCGTGAGATTGCGCCAATGGGGTACATGCGGCTTGTATCGCCGTGCCAGCCATCGACAATTAAAGTGATGTCTATGTTGACGATGTCGCCCTCTTTGAGGGGCTTCTCGTTTGGGATGCCATGGCACACAACATGGTTGATGCTTGTGCAAATTGAATGGCGGTACCCGCGATAATTCAGTGTGGCCGGAACCGCGTTATTGTCCTTTGCGAACTCAAAGGCCAAACGATCAAGTGCCGCTGTAGTTACACCGGGTTTGGCGTGCTCATACATAAGGTCCAGCGCTTGTGCGGCGAGGGCACCTGCTTTGCGCATTCCTTCAAATCCCTCTTCACCGTGAAGAGGAATTATACCGGGGGTGCGTTTTTGATTTGGATTGGCAGATGCGTATGTGACCATTGTTCTTCTCAGTTTGCTTTGCGCGCAAACTAACCGGTAGGCATTGAAATTGGAAGCCTTGAGGCGATGCAAATTTGTTCCAAATTGATCTGGCAATCGTAGCACAAGAATTCAACACCTGCAGTGTGAGCTTCTTTGGCTGCTGCTGCATATTTGGGGGCAAGGTCTTCGGCAAATGAAAAATGGTCACAGTCTGTGCGTTGGATCAGATAGAGATTGATCGCTCGGTGTCCGTTGGCGACCATATTTGCTAATTCTTTGAGGTGCTTAACGCCCCTATCTGTTTCGCAGTCAGGAAACTCGGCTTGCTTGCCGCCTCGGGACAGATGGACGTTTTTGACTTCCAGATAGGTTTTGCGTCCTGCATCTTGGTTTAGCAAAAAATCAATGCGGGAATTCTCACCGTATTTAACTTCAGCTCTGAAGTCATCAACTGGTGAAAGTTCTGAAATGGCGTTTTCGGATAGTGCTTCGCCGACGATTTTGTTGGGATAGTTCGTGTTTATGCCAACTAATCCTGTAGGGAGTTCCACCAGTTCGAGCGAGTATTTCAGTCTTCTTTTCGGATTATCCGATTTGGACACATAAACAGGCAGTCCTGGCATGTTTAAACCGAGCATTGCGCCTGGATTTGCACAATGCGCGGTGATCAACTCGCCGTTTTCCAACGTAATGTCAGCAAGGAAACGTTTGTAGCGCTGGACCAGCGTGCCGCGAATTAGCGGCGATGGAAGGTGCAATGGGATCTCCGAGAGGTTGGTGGGTGTTCACAAGAGGCTTGCAATTGTTGTTGGCGTCGGCCATTCAGTCAAGCAAAGAATGGGTGAGCTTATGAGCAAGAATTCAACGAATGAACGTGTTACCGCTGGCATGCTGGTGATCGGTGATGAAATTCTGTCGGGCCGCACAAAGGACCAAAACATTGGTACGGTGGCTGATTTCTGTGCAGACTTAAATATTGATCTGTGCGAAGTGCGGGTGATTGCAGACGAAATTCCCGAAATTGTTGACGCGGTGAACGCATTACGCACGAAATTCACCTATCTTTTCACCACCGGTGGCATTGGGCCAACGCATGATGACATCACAGCCGATGGTATTGCTGCGGCGTTTGGTGTGCCCCTAAACGTGGACGATCGTGCCATCAAGATGATGCAAGATCGGTTTACGGACTATCCGATGAACGAGGGACGGCTGCGCATGGCGCGTATCCCTGAGGGTGGTGAGCTGATTCCCAACACGGTTTCGGGTGCACCAGGAATAAAAATGGACAATGTCTATGTGATGGCTGGGGTGCCAAAGATCATGCAAGGCATGTTTGAAGCAATTGCGCCCACCCTAAAAACCGGAATTGAAGTGTTTAGTGCCTCTTGCGACTCACAGGTTGGGGAAAGTTCGCTTTCTGAACCACTTGCGGCATTGCAAATTTCTTACCCAACGGTCAAAATTGGTTCTTACCCGCAAATGGGGTCTGATCATTATATGACGCAGATTGTTTTGCGGTCATCAGACAAGTCCTCATTGGACGAAGCGACACAAAAGGTGCGCGAAATTATTGCTGCGGCAACGCAGAGCAAATTGAAGATTTAAAGAGGCATGCCATGAGCGCACCACAGAATAAGAGTTTTCCAGTTTCTTGGGATCAGTTTCACCGCGATTCTCGCGCGTTGGCTTGGCGTTTGAACGCGGAGGGGCCATTTGACGCTATCGTTTGCATTACGCGTGGTGGTTTGGTGCCAGCAGCGATCATCGCCCGAGAATTGGGCATTAGAGTTATCGAAAGTGTTTCAGTCGCTTCATATGACAATAAGGATCAAGGTGAGCTGAAAGTTCTCAAGCCGATTGCAGCAGACATTTTAGCCCTGGATGCAAGCGCTGATACCAAGGTGTTGATCATCGATGATTTGGTGGATACAGGCACAACGGCCAAAGTGGTGCGCGATCTTTTGCCAAAAGCCCATTTTGCAACGGTTTATGCAAAACCAAAAGGGCGTCCACAGGTGGACACGTTTATCACCGAAGTCAGCCAAGACACTTGGATTTTCTTTCCTTGGGACATGGCGCTGCAATATGTCGAACCCTACCGTGGGACCGACTAGGGACGCCAAGCAGACCTTCTTCGAATGGCTTGCGGCATCGCCGCTCAATTGGATCAAACGATGACACAACCCCGCACAGCAACGACGTTCGCGCCCCCCGTAATGGAGG
>NZ_CAKZPW010000338.1:0-1803 GCF_937139385.1 uncultured Maritalea sp.
AAAGCTGCTGTTAAACTTCCTTGGTCGGTTGGGATCAGGCAACAACCCGATAAGTTGTGCTGTGGCCAAATCATCAAAGGCACCAAAGTCAGCATTGATTGAAAGCAGACGTTTATTCTCTTCGCGCCAGTCCACTTTTCCCGTCGCCTCAAATCCATCCAGATTGAGATTGAGGTTTGAAAAAGTGGCGCCCGAATTGGAGAAGTCCACATCACCAACCAAGCTCGCTTTTGCGCCAAACAAGGGGTTTGTTTCACCAAAAGCACGCCACGAACGAGCCAAAGCATCCAACCGTTCGGTTTCCATCGAAAACCTGCCATCAAACGCGGCGTTCCCTTGGGCACTTATCAACTCGCCAGACAGACTAAGCAAAGTGTCGCCGGGCAATTTTGCGCTAAAGCTCTCAACCGTCCAGTTTTGACCATCTGTTTTGGCATCAAGCAAAACATTTCTAAGGCCCAATGCCTTTAGGCCCAATTCTGTTACATCAACGGACACATGGCCCGAAACATTGCCCAGCGCCGGCGGCGCGGGTAATTGGGAAAGCAGAGACACAAGTGCATAAGGGTCGTCGGCCGTTGCACTTAGCGCATCGTCAGGGAGCAAAGGCACAACACCGCCCGACAGCACAACATCAAATTCTCGATTTTCACCAAGCCGCACATCCACCGCCCCCGTCAAACGGGTGCCCGCCCGGTTTTCGTCTGGCTGCAGCGTATACTCGGTCAACTTGAAGCGATCCGGGGACAATTGCACCTTGCCATCCAAAATCATGTCGCCGCGCACTTCGTTTTCCGCCAGATTTTGCGGCGTAATGCGCAAGGTCAACTCGCCATCAAAAAATGGAGACAACGATGCGGTTGTTAATAAACCCTCTGTGGACAGCGAAAATGATTTATCGGATGGCGAAACAAAAGTGCTTATTCGGATATCACCGCGCTCATTCAGATCTGAAGTGTTGATACGAAGCGCCAACTCGTTTTCGTCCAACCGTCCTGATCCAGTAAACTCAAACGGCCCGCGCATAGCCGCAGCGCTCAATTTACCTTTTACGCTCTCCACCAGCCAATGTTCATCGGCGCGGGTATCGCTAAGCAAAAACGAACCATTGATGATTTGCGCATCTTCAATCGCAACATTGTCGCGCCCACCATTTTGCGCCAGTGCCAAGGGCAGTTCTAATCCGCCATCTTGGGCAATACGCAAATGGAATGAGGGGGTATCCAAAACCAATTTTTGCACATCATATTGATCGCGCAAGAACTGCATCAACGCCAAATGTGCATCAACACGTTCAATCTGCAGTATTGGAGAGTCGGTTGGTCCAACAGCCACTTGGGACATGACCATTTGTGGTTGTGGCAATAAGACGAACGAAAGATCGCCATTGATCCGAACATCTGTCCCCAACGCATCAGAAGCTATTTGCTCCATTCGCTGGCGATAAGGCGACCAGTCATAAAGACGCGGCACCACAAATGCTGCCGTGAGCAGCAATATGAGAACAACACCAATTACTATATAAACCCGATTTAACAACGAACTGACCGCAGCAATTCTGGAACCATGCAAAATCCTATGCGTTTGCGCATCATTCGTCACCCCAAATTGTCGTAAAATCTGCAATTTGGCATTTGAAATCACACCTTTATCCCATTTACCCTTGCACTAATACGCCAAACGGGCCTATCACCGAAGGGTGTTCAAGTGCGGTTTTAAGGGGGATCGCGCAAGATTATGGCAAAAAACGCCCGTCTAATTTGTCGTGTCGTCTACCGTTGGGTGCAACGCTATCTGGCCTGG
>NZ_CAKZPW010000339.1:0-1580 GCF_937139385.1 uncultured Maritalea sp.
AGCAATGTCATTCTGAGCTCTCGGGATATGTTCCATCTGTAGGCCGTCAAAGTGCTCTTCTAGCTTCCTCACTTCATCAACATATGCTTCCATCAATGGACTCTGGTAGTTCTTGTTCACTTGGCGGACGACAAGCTGTGAGTCACCCCTGACAATGAGCTTCTTGATCCCAAGGTCTGCTGCAATTCTGAGACCGGCAAGCAATCCTTCATACTCTGCAGTATTGTTGGTTGCTTGCTCCTTGGGAAAGTGCAACTGGACTACGTACTTGAGGTGCTCTCCGGTGGGTGCGACAAGCAGCACGCCCGCACCGGCGCCTTGCAGCGAGAAGGCACCATCAAAGTACATCAGCCACTCTTTGCTTGCTTCCTCGACGGGGATGCTCGTTTCTGGAATTTCTTCATCTGGTGTTGGCGTCCATTCTGCTATGAATTCTGCCAATGCTCTGCTTTGGATAGTTGAAGTGCTCTCAAACTTGAGGCCAAAGCTTGACAGTTCCAGTGCCCACTCGACAATCCTGCCTGTTGCTTCTGGATTTTGCAGTATCCTCTTCAGCGGAAAGCGAGTGACGACTGTGATCTCATGTGCTTGGAAGTAATGGCGCAGCTTTCTCGAGGCCATGAGGAGGCCGAAAAGCAACTTCTGCACACCAGAGTACCTTGATCTAGCCCCCTGCAGAAGGGAACTGACAAAGTAAACTGGGCGCTGCACCATTCTTTTCTGCATCTTCTCACGCGCCTGCGCAGACCCATCTTGGTCCAGATTATCTAGAAAAGAGCCCCGAACAAATTGGCGTACCCAATGTTGTGACAGCGATTCTGGCCAGCTATCGCGGGTATGACACGTTGGGCGAAACAGCGGTTGTGTTCACTGCCGCTGTGGGTGTGCTGCTGTTGATCAGCGGTCTACGCCGCCGCCGCCGCACCAAACCGAAAAAGGACACCTGATGCGCCACCACCTTATCCTGCGTGTCATCACCAAATTATTGGTTGGTCCGATCATGCTGTTTGCACTGTATGTGCAATTTCACGGCGACTATTCCCCCGGCGGAGGCTTTCAGGCCGGTGTGATCATGGCCGTGGCGTTCATCCTTTACGGCATAGTTTTCGGTTTGAACAAGGCCGAAGAGGTTTTCCCGCCCTGGCTGGTTCACAAGTTGGTTGCGCTTGGCGTTTTGATTTACGCGGGCACAGGTCTGGTTAGTCTGTTTTTGGGCTACAATTATCTGGATTATGATGCATTCGCGCCGCACCATCCAAGCCATGGACAACATTGGGGAATTCTGGCTGTTGAATTTGGTGTGGGCGTTACTGTCACAGGCGTTATGGTTGCGATCTATTATGCATTCGCGGGCCGTCCGCCACCGATGCAAGATGAGGATTGGTGATGGAACGTTTGATCGATTGGGATTTCATTGTTGGCCACGTCAATTACTGGCTCTTCATCGTTCTTATGATGACGGGGTTCTACATCGTGGTGTCTCGTGGCAATCTGGTTAAGAAAATTGTCGGGCTGAATATCTTTCAGGTCGCTGTTTTCATGCTGTATATTTCGATCGTTGTGCAAGCGCAGAATCTTAC
>NZ_CAKZPW010000340.1:0-10894 GCF_937139385.1 uncultured Maritalea sp.
GAATGCGCATCACAAATCTGGCCATCATCATCTTGCAGCAAATAGGTGCGGTTGCCGTGCAGCACGCCCGGACTGCCGCCCGTTAGGCTGGCGGCGTGCAGGCCGGTATCAACGCCGCGTCCTGCCGCTTCAACGCCGATTAGGCGCACGGATTTATCAGGCACGAAATCATGGAACAAGCCCATAGCGTTTGACCCGCCGCCAATACAGGCCACGACCGCGTCCGGCAGTCGCCCTTCAGCGTCCATGATTTGCGCCTTGGCTTCGCGGCCAATAATGGCCTGAAAATCGCGTACCATTGCCGGATAAGGGTGCGGGCCGGCCACCGTGCCTATGCAGTAAAATGTGTTGTCGACATTCGTCACCCAGTCGCGCAGGGCTTCGTTCATCGCGTCTTTTAGCGTCGCCGTACCGGAGCTGACCGAACGGATTTCTGCGCCCAATAGGCGCATGCGAAACACGTTGGGTTTTTGCCGCACAATGTCTGAATGATAAGTCACAATAGTGGGTTTGGTCGTGCCGCTTGCCAAATAGGCAAGGTCAGCAAACGGATATGGATAATGCAAGTGAATGACATCGGCCCATAAGGCGTGTTTCTTGAACTTATCTATAGCCCCGTAAGACATGGGTGTTGAGGCAAAATCTAGTTGTGATTGCGTTTGATGAACCTCATAGTTGTCCATCTGAATTGGTTTTGAAGCCGCATTGGCACTCATGGCCAAAACGCGTGTTTGCACGCCCTTGGGCGCAACGTTTTTGGCCACATGGTCGATGAATTGCTCAACACCACCAATTGTGTCTGGCTTATGAGTTTTGTAGAAATGCAGAACTTTCAACAGCTTTGCCCTTTTCAGCCAGTAGATCTCTACACATGATTTCAAAATCGTGTGCGCTTTTTTGCCAGTCAAAACGGGCAGCGTTTAGTTTTGCTTTATCCCCTAATTGGGCACACAAATGCGGGTCGTCAATTAGTTTCGCCAATCCACGCGTTATCGATTGCGTACTATTTGGGTCAACCAATAATCCCCCCTCGCCCACGACTTCTGGCATAGATGAGCAGTTGGATGTCACCACCGGCTTGCCATATTTTTGCGCCTCAATTATGGGCAATCCAAAGCCTTCAAAAATGGAAGGCAAAACGTGAAAGCGTGCGTTTTCATAAGCTTGTTCCAGCGTATCATCATCAACAAATCCAGCCCAATGGACGTAGTCAGACAGGCCGAGTTCACGGGCGAACGTTTTAAGATGATCTTGTTTCCAACCTGCTGCCCCGATTATTCTGAGATGGCATTGGTGCATTTGTTCTGGTGACAGCGCCGCATAGGCACGCAATAGCCCCTCAAGATTCTTACGTGGCTCATGGGTACCCACAAACAACATGTAAGCGGGCCCAATTGCGAAGGGGTTGTTTGCGCTAGGTTGAACTTGATATGTCGTCGTACCGGGATAAATCGTATGCGCGATGTCTTTTGCCCGTACATGTTCACGCACAAGATCGCTCAATGTAAATTGCGACAAGCAAACGATTCTGTCGGCGCGCTTCAGCGCGCCGGGCATCAACAGTTTTTCGCCCAACAAGCCTAACTTGGACATGGTCTCAGGATGTTTTTTCCACACAAAGTCATGAATGGTCAGCACCTTGGGGATATGGGCTGGAAATGCGGGTAAACGGTGGGCAGGTCCCCAAAAGACATCAATTTTGTGCCTTTTGATGCGATTAGGCAACACCACCTGGCTCCACACAAGGTTACCCATTCGCCCATGCAAATTGCTTGTGACCAAGGTGATATTGGGGTGAATGAGCTGCTTTGCGGTCAGTGGACGAGGCGCAAACAAAACCAATTGCACCCCACGATCGGCAAGGTGTACGACCATGCTCATCACATATCGCGAGATACCAGATAGCGGGCCACAAAGGTTTTTGGCGTCAATTCCGATCTTCAACTGAGTTTCCTTTGTGGGGCTGAATGGTCAAAGGTCACGCTCTTATACTGGAGAACCAGCCAGGGCAACCGCTTCAAACCCGCTTATTCTATCACATTACCGGCTTCTGAATATAGTTCTCGACTTGGCCCTACTTCCATTAATCTGACTTGTGGGAATTCACATTGTTTCAATTTGCGTTATAATTGGGACGTGGGACATATTGCCTTGCGGTTGTGCATTGTAAGTCATGCAGTTATGGGTTAAATAGCGTCTCTCTTGAATACGCGTGGCGATATACGCCAGTAAGAATAGCGTCGGTTGTTTTAGGTTTGGCATAAATGAAACAGATTTCACCACTTCAACAAGCATATGGAAAGTTCAGCAAAATAATTCTGAGCACCTTGGTTTTCAGTTTCGCGATCAATTGCTTGCTGTTTGTTGGCCCGCTTTACATGTTGCAAATTTATGATCGCGTTTTGTCGAGCAGAAATGAAACCACATTGGTGATGATCTCACTGATCGCTTTGGCGATGTTGATGGTCTACGGCATCATGGAATTTGTGCGCTCGCGCATGCTTGTGCGTGCAGGCTTGCAATTCGATGACGTTTTGACATCTACCATTTTTCCGCGCGTCGTTAAGGCCCGACTTGCAAATCCAAACGGCGGCGCAGACTACATTCTGTCCGACATTGACAAAGTACGCGAGTTTTTGACCGGGCAAGGTATTCTCACATTCTTTGATGCGCTTTGGGTGCCGCTCTTCCTTGTTGTTTGTTATTTGTTTCACCCCATGCTTGGGGCAATTGCGATTTGCGGTGCGGTGGTAATTTTCATTCTTGCTTTCTTGAATGATTTTATGACCAAAACGCAGCTGCAAGAGGCCAATAATGCCGTGCAGGGTGCAAATCAGTTTGCGGGTGCAGTTCTGCAAAACGCAGAGGTCATCCGCTCAATGGGCATGGAAAAACCATTGGGTGAGCGCTGGCGTGATCGCCATGCGACCATGTTGGTTGCTCAGGCGGGCGCAAGTGACAAAGCGGGCGCCATCATGGCGTTCTCAAAGTTCATCAGAATGGCGCTCCAATCTGCTATTCTTGGCGCGGGCGCTTATTTGGCGCTACAGCAACAAGTTTCTCCAGGTGTGATGATTGCCGCTTCCATCATGATGGGCCGCGCGCTTTCACCTGTTGAGCAATCTGTTGCTCAATGGAAACAATTTGTTTCCGCACGCCAAGCCAGTGCCCGGATGAAGCGCTTGTTCGACAGTGTACCTGCCGACCTTGAGCGCACTGAGCTACCAAAGCCATTGGGCGAAATCAGCGTTGAACAGTTTACTACACTTGTGCCAGGTACACGCACGCCGTTGCTCAAAGGCATCAATTTCCAAGTTCCAGCTGGGCAAACACTTGCGGTCGTTGGCCCAAGTGGCTCAGGCAAATCAACACTTCTGCGTAGCCTTGTTGGCGTACAAGCTGCAGCAAATGGTACCATCCGAATTGATGGCGCGGAATTGTCGCAATGGAATGCTGACCAATTGGGTCAATACCTTGGTTATCTACCTCAAGATGTGAAACTATTTTCTGGCACCATTGCTGAAAACATCTCGCGCTTTGGCGATGCGGATAGTGAAGACGTGGTTCGTGCGGCCAAGATGGCCGGCGTTCACGATATGATTTTGCACCTGCAAGATGGCTATGAAACCCAAATTGGCGACAATGGGCATCAGCTGTCTGGTGGTCAGCGCCAACGTGTTGGTCTCGCACGTGCTTTGTTCGGTCTGCCACAGATCGTCATATTGGATGAGCCAAACTCTAATCTTGATAATGACGGCGAGTTGGCTTTGACAGAGGCGATCCGCTCTTTGAAAGAGATCGGCATCACCATTGTTCTTGCAACCCATAAAACAAATTTGCTTGCGGTATGTGACAAGGTTTTGGTTATGCATGACGGTGCAGTGCGCGCCCTGACAACGCCAAAAGAGCTGCTCAAGCCAGCAGAAAGCGTCGCCCCTGCGCAGGGCGCCACGCCGACGCCCGTCGTCAGTAATGTTGTAAATGTGCAGTAACAAGGCTGTTTGTCGAACATGACTTCATCAGACAATAAAAAGGTGCGGACAAGTCCGCGCGCGTTCGTAATCATTGGTTACGTGGTCATTTTGCTCACCTTTGGTGCGCTTGGCGGCTGGGCGGCTTTTGCCAAAATCGACAGTGCTGTTATTGCCAGTGGCACAATTGCGGTGGAAAGCAACCGCAAAGCCATTCAGCACCTAGAAGGTGGCATCGTTGAAGAGATTTTGGTTAAGGAAGCTGAACGCGTTGTTGAGGGGCAGGTTCTGGTGCGTTTGAACAGCGTTCAAGCCCGTTCAACCCTTGAGGTTTTGCAAAACCGTCTGCGGATTGCCCTTGCCAGCGAAGCGCGTTTGCAGGCCGAACGCCATCTAAAGTCGGAAATTGACTTTTCGTCAATTGCCGATTCGATGGACGATCCGCATGTTTCAGCCTCCGTAAATGATCAGGTCGACATCTTTAATGATCGCTTTTCAATTTTGAATTCTCAAATAAAAATTCTGAATGGGCGGATCGAACAATTACATAAAGAGATCGATGGTCTTAACATTCAAAAAGAAGCCTTTGTTGAGCGGGTTGATATTTTGAGTAAGCAGCTTGAGCGTTTGCGTGATGGTGTTGCAAAAGAAATCGTGCCTGAAAACATTCTTGCAGCGCGCGAAGAAGAGTTTGTTAGCGTGAAGGCGAACGTTGGCAAAATTGAAACGGAATTGGCAAAGGTTGGCAAATCTATTGGCGAAACCGAATTGCAAATCATTCAAACCGAGCAGCAATATAAAGAGCGGGCGAACGCTGAGTTTAAAGAAGTGAACTCGCAAATTCAGGAACTTCAGGAGAACCTGAAAGTTGCTGTGGAAGTTGTGGACCGTTTGGAAATCCGCGCGCCGGTAAGTGGCAGCGTGCAAAACATTAAGGTGCATACCGCTGGTGGCGTGGTGCGCTCTGGCGAAAAGATGATGGAAATTGTGCCGGTGAATGATCAGTTGGTGATCAACGCCCGGGTGTCGCCGATTGACATTGACAATGTGAGCCCCGGTTTGCGCACAGAGGTACGGTTTGTGGCATTCCAAAGCCGGTTTATGCCGATTGTGCTGGGGACGGTTGAAAGTGTTTCACGCGATGTGATTGTGCCCGAAGATGGCCGCACACAGCCCTACTTCTTGGCCCGAATTGATGTGGTTGAGGACATGGTGCCGATTGAGGTGCAGGGCCGGTTGCGGGCGGGCATGCCCGCTGATGTGATCATTACAACGGGTGAACGCACAGTGATTGACTATTTGGTGGCGCCAATGGCGGATGCGATTGCAAAGTCCATGCGCGAAGAATAAGTGCTATATTTTTGGTGTGGGGGTTTGGCCTCTGCCCTTTACAACAAAAAAAGCCCGATCATTTGATCGGGCTTTTTGTTTAAGACGTTGAAACCAAACTTAGTTGCTTGTTTCAATTTCGCCTTTAAGCACTTGAGCATAGGCATTGCGCGCAGTTTGAGCGATGGCCATTTGCACTTGAAGACGCGAAATTTCTGTGTCTGCTGCTTGCAAATTCCCCAATTGGGCTTTTGCCTGATCTGACAGATCATCAATGCTGAATTCTTTGCCGTCGATTGTGATGGTGTTGTTTTGCTCAGTCATAGTTAACTCTCTGCTTTTCAAAAAATGTCTACCACACTATGCGGCGGCTTGCAGACCGCCAAGCAGCATGCGGCAAAGTCTACGCGCGCCCCCACTTGTGGGGTATTGTGTTCACTGTACAACTTGGTAGCCCAATCTTAAAGGTGTTGCAAGATCGGAATAAGGGCGCAAATTGTGTTGAATGGCGTGGCTATAGACTAAATTGTGCGGCCCGAAAATTCTTGCATCTACGTAGTTTTGCATTTTTCGCAACGCCAATTGGCCCGGCACTGCACGTAGCAGGCCAAGCAGATGTAAGTTGGGTGAACGAGGCGCATATTGGCTCGTTTGAAAGGAAGTGAAAGGAGACAATAAACGCCTCGCCCGATTAAGTTTGACCCAAACCATCCATTCCCCCGGGGTGCTAAACCCTTCTATCCCCTTATTGTGCACTCCACCAAAACTGTTATGGCACGCCATGGCCATTTGATGATGGTTGAAGCCCCCGTTTGGGCGCTCCTTCCAAGACAGGTAACAGCACCTGCCAAGCGGCTTACAAATTGCCGTCGGTGTCCGGCTGGACAATGAATGATCTGATACATCACTTGCGACCAACTGATGCCTTAACCCTTTCTTTTGGTGCCGCGCGTGGCAACAGGGTTCCCGTTGCCTCAATTTTTCGTTGCACCGTCCAAACCACCCGTCGGCAGCCCCAAGAGCTTCAAAGAAAGTGCAACCATTGTGGCATGGGTTCGCAATGCGGGGATAAGATTTTGGTTGTTTTGATTTTCAAACTGCATTCTTGGGGGTTGAATAGGCGTTGCGCGCCTCAGAACTGGGCATTATTGCGCATTCCAAAGTTCCCGGCGGCCGGCGGATTTGGCGGGGATTGGTCTCCCCCCTCATCCTGAGCCTGTCGAAGGATGGAAGATCAGTGCGCGGTTCTTGATTCCCCCTTCGACAGGCTCAGGGTGAGGGTTGGGATGGCGCAGGGTGTGGGATTGGGGTCGGTGAAAGGTGAAAATCGCCCAATTGAGCGGCTTGGGGACGGTCCGGCCTGGATCCCTGCCTACGCAGGGATGACGGTGTTGGCTGGGGTGGTTCTTTGGTTCAATATCACCCGATCGCGGCTTAACCTTCGCGGCGTGAGCGCCACTAATTGGCCGGGAATGGCCATATGGTAAACGCCGCCTGCCTCGCACCGCCAACATCGCACCGGCATCCCCGCATCTGCATCCTCACACCGGCTTCCCCGGACTTGATCCGGGGTCAGCCCAACTCCACCACAGGAACAAATTGGCGGACCGACATCCCTTGAAGGCACCAGAATCAAAAAATCCCGCCGCTTTTGCAAGAGACGGGACTTAAAGAAGTACCAAGATCTTAAAGTTAAGGACCCGAAGGGCGAGCCCCAAGTCTTAGATCAAATCCCCCCACCGAAGCGGGGGGGAAGTAGGATTATACGAACATGAAGTCCGCTGCAGCAAGATCAGTCACACCAGTCAACTGAATTGCGTAATCTGAAGTGTTCAATACACCGTTTCCGTCGACATCAACATACAATGTGTTTGTTGAAGTATCTAGAACACCGCGACCTGTGCCAGTATTTGCGAGTGCAGTCAAAACCGCACCGTAGCCAACTGCTTCACCGGCATAAGTACCAGCACCTGAAACGTCGATTTTCAACTTGTCTGTTCCAGACACGAAATCAGTGATCACATCAACATTCACAGAGTTTGATTGTGCTGCTGCTGTGTACACGAATGTATCAGCATCTGCACCACCGGTTAGAGTATCAACACCCAAACCACCTGTGATCGTGTCAGTGCCAGCACCACCGTTGATTGTGTCGTTACCAGCGCCACCGACTAGTGTATCGTTGCCTGCATTACCGTTAATAGTGTCGGTTTTGCCTGCTGCTGAGCTACCTGCAAGGTTGTCGTTACCAGCACCACCAGTGATTGTTACACCGGTCGTAGCAACTGTTGCTACAGTCAAGCCACCTGCTGCACCGGTACCAGTCAAACCAGAACCATCAACAGTTGTTGCTGCTGTAAGCGTTGAACCGGCAAGGTTAAGACCTGCGTTGCCAGAAACCATAACCGTTGTTGCTGCAGTAGCTGTCAAAGGCATAGTGAACTGAGCACCAGTTGTAACAACGCTTGTTGCCACGTTTACAGTTTCAACACCTGCAACAGTCAAAGCTGCTGTATTGCCAAAAGCACCGCCTACGGATGACAGTTTCAAGTTGACGACATCTGATGTGCCAGTTGCGTCAGCCAAAACAATGCTTGAAGCACCATTGACGGCACCAGTAAACTCAACTGTTGAGTTTGCCGCTGCGTCTGTGATGTTCAACATGCCACCGGCTGTTCCAACTTCAAGGACACCAGCAGTGGTTTCAACAGTAGCGGGAGTAGCACCTCCACTGTGATCGTCGTTGCTGACAGCAGTGATTGCAGCAACGTTTCCGCTGTTTTTCAGGTATGTGATCGAAACAACGCTACCTGTTGTGTTGTAGCCGATTGAGTCAATCGTTGGGTTACCAGCTTTAATTGCAGCAAGATTGCCAACGATAGTTGAACCAACTGCATCTGCACTTAGACCACCCGCGATAGCAACTTTTACGCCACCAATTACGATTTGCCCGCCATCTGCATCAGAACCAGTCACAGTGAAAGTTTGAATTTCACCAGTTCCGTTAAGGCCAGCAACAGTACCTGCCGCGCCGTAAGTTGGGACACCAGCGCCACCGTAAATCGTGTCTGCACCTGTTACAGTTGCATCTGCCACGTCATTGGTAGGTTCAAGGTTGTCCTTGTAGGTCAGTGTTACAACACCTGCGGCGCTTGTTGCTGTCGCAAGGTTCGCAACAGCTGGGTTATTCGCACCAATCGCAGCAGTCAATGCAGCAGCAACAGCTGTTGCAGAAGCAGTTGGCGTGTCATTTACGAGCACACTAACGTCAACACCTGAAACTTGGAAAGTTCCAGACTGACCAGCGTTGGTAGCGAATGTCAGTTTTTGAACTTCAGCAGTTGGGGCAGCACTTGGAGTTGCGTTGTCAACAACAGCACCAACAGTCACACCAGATGCATTTTCTGCAACAGTAATTTCTGCAACAGGACCAGCAGTAGCCAAGTGAGTGAATACAACTTCGCCAGGGTTGGCACCAGCAGTAACGCTTTCAAGTGTTGGATTTGCAGCAATCAATGCAGCTTGTTGCGCAATGATTGCAGCTTGAATTGTAGCAACAGCATCGAGATTTCCGATTTGGATGTCAACGCCGCCAACTTTCAAGAGACCGCCATTTGCGTCTGCGGCAGAAGCGATCGTTAGGGTCTGAACTTCTTTAACTGCAGGAGTAGTAACAACAGCCGCCGCTGTACCCGCAGAAACGATGTTCGAGATGCTGTCAAGATTTGACATTTTGACAGTATCGGTCGCACCACCAGCAACTGCACCAAGAGACAAAGTTTCGAAGTTTGAAACCGCATCGCCCAATGTCGCTGTAAGTGAAGCAGTTGCCGCATTAGCAGAAGTCATTGCCAATGTATCAGTGCCTGCACCTGCATCTACAGTACCACCAGTACCAAGAGCAGCTCCAGTGAGCGTGACAGTATCATCGCCTGCGCCTGTGGTAGTTGCTTTTGTGTTTGCTGCAAGTGTAATTGCGTCAGCCGCAGCGCCACCAACATATGTGGTGTCGTTTAGAAGCGCTGGCAAAATTGTTACAGCAGCAGTTGATGTGTTTGTAACTGTCGCAGCAGCGGCAACACCAAATGTTCCAACAGTAAGTGCAACATCGCCTGAGATGTTTACCGCTGTGGCTGAAGCACCAGCAATTGTTGCAGCAGTTGAAGCTGCACCAGTTGCATTAACATTTAGAGTTGTTGCCTGGCCATCGGAATAGCCCGCAGAATTGTTGAGTGTAACTGCAACTTCGCGTGTACCTGCAACTGCACTTGTATTTGCTAAAACACCAGATGTGTTTGTTAGCATCACATTGGTCAAGCCAGAGCTGTCTACTGTAGAACCAGCAGTACCTGTTAGGCTTACTTTTGCAATTGCATTTGCTGTGCCAAGCGCTACTGCACCTGGGGTAGCAACAGAAACGTCAGTGAACGTGCCCAAGTCGGCAGTATTCAATGTAACGCCACCAGTTGCACCAACAGAGAGCTTTTCAATATTGGTAATTGAAGAACCAGCAGGTGAAAGCGAGTTCGCGGCAACGCCACCAGCAGTGTTGGTGAAGTAAAGTGTGTCAACACCGTCTGCACCATCAATTGTGTCAAGTGCATTCAAAGTCAATGCAGTAGCTGAAATAACGTCCGCACCAGCAGTACCAACAACAGCATCAAGACCAGTCGTCAATGCAATCGCATTACCAACACCAGCACCGGCAGCAACAAATGCGTCAGTTGCAGCTTGTGCAGTTGTGATCGTACCAGCAGCGTCTGTTACACCAGCAAGTGCAGCAGAAGCAGCTGCTTTGGCCGCAGCATTGTTTTCGTAATCAAGGCCAGAAACTTCAGCAAGATCAGATGCAAAATCAACACCAACGGCAACTTTGTTGTTCAAAGTTGAAAGATCGTTGCCGTTTGCATCGTCTTTAGCGCCTGACATAATGTCGATGATCATTTGACCAACGGCTTTGCCTGCTGCCAATTCAGCAACCCAATATGTCAAACCAGCAGTATCAGGTGCGCGGTTGAACAGGTTGTTGTAGATTGATGTAACGAACGCGCTTGCAGATGCTACAAGTGGGTTGTCCAAATATGGGTATTTCGCGATTGATTCTGGCTGAACCGCAAATGATGCTGCGATTTCAGACAAAGTCATGCCGCCATTTGCGCGGCCAATCCAGTAATCCAAACCAGCTGGATCTGGAGCGCGGTCATAGTAACCAACGTAGATCTTGGTGATATCTTCTTTAATGCCCATTAGATAAATCCCTTCCCAATGGAAAATTTTAGTTTTTTTGCTCAATTTGGTGACCACCGCTTAATTGCAAGCTGCCACCCATTCCTCCCAGCCAGTTACGCGCCGATGCGTGCCGCTCCTTTTTCAGGGGCAACAACACCAAATGGCGCATCGAAGGTTTGGAGGTCGTTTTTCAACGTTGTGATTGAGCACACAGACGCTGTGCAAAGCGTTGATTTTACAACGTTTTGCAGAGTATCTGTTGATTTTTGGAGACCGAAAAAAGCACCCAGACTGTTAGTGAGACTAATGATCTGGTCCTTCAAAAAAAACTCCACATTCCCAGCAACTGCAAGAGTTAAAGCCTG
>NZ_CAKZPW010000341.1:0-4683 GCF_937139385.1 uncultured Maritalea sp.
TGCAAGGGAGGAAATGCAAGGTGAAAAAAATTCTTATGGCAACGGTGGCTGTCGCCGCCATGATGTCTGCGTTCCCAGCGAGCGCGCTGGAGCGCGGCGGGTCATTGACATTCGCACGCTACGACGATTCGACTTTGATCGACCCGATCTATGCCGATCGAAATCCCGATATTTGGATGGTCACAAATTTGTACGACACTTTGTTGCGTACAGAGGCGGACGGCAAAACTGTAACATCTGGCTTGGCGTCAAGCTACGCAGTGGCTGAGGACGGTTTGAGCGTTTCACTGACGCTTCGCGATGGCATCAAGTTTTCTGATGGCACGCCGATCGAAGGCAAAGACGTGGTGTTTTCACTGCAACGTGCAGCAAACCCAGACCTAAGCCCTTGGGCTGGTCTGTTGGCATCTGTTGATAGCGTGAGCGCTGAAGGAAACACGATCAACATCGCGCTAAAAAACTCCGATCCGACCATCGTTTTGATGTTGGCAACCTTTAATACGGCAATCGTTTCCGCCGATGCATTTGCAGCGGCAGAAGGTGAAACAGATCAGGACAAATCCAGCTCTCTCAGCATTGAAGGTTTTGTTGGTTCCGGCCCATTTGTAATGAAGTCTCATCAACGTGGCTCCATGATGCAGTTTGCCGCCAACCCACATTATTGGCGTGAAGGCGAAGATGGTAAGGCTTTGCCTTATATTGATGGCATCAACTTCCTCGTTATTCCTGACGATGCGACACGCATTCTGAAACTGCAGGCTGGCGAAGTCGATGCGGCTGAGTTCATCCCATTCGCTCGGGTTTCAGAAATGCAAGCAGATCCAAAAATCAATATGGAGCTGTTCCCCTCAACGCGCATTATTTATTCGCCAATTAATACCCGCCCTGAACGTGCTGATGGTAGTGCAAACCCATTGGCTAACGTGAAGCTGCGTCAGGCGCTCAACTTTGCCACCAACAAAGATGCATTGGTGCAATTGGTGTTGCATGGTGCGGGCAAGCCTGTGACCTCTGGTCTAATGGCGTCAACAACCCAGCTGGCAACTGACAATGGTCCGCTCTATCAATATGATTTGGACAAAGCAAAAGCGCTTATTGCCGAAGCTGGTGTTGCAGATGGAACCGAAATCACCCTAACGACATTGGCAGGTTCAGCCGATGATGGGATCATCCTTGCGGCGCTACAGCAAATGTGGTCCGACATTGGCATAAAGCTAAATGTTGCCCAAGTTGATGGCCCAACTCGCGGCGCAAAAAACCGCTCCGGCGATTTTGATATTCACACCTATGGTTGGGTGAATGACGTCAACGATCCTGCTCAGGTTGCTGGATGGCTTGGCTACAACCCAACCGCAAAAGCTGTTGGCACGGGTTGGGATAACGCCGAGTTCAATTCTCTTTATGAAGCGTCTAACACGGAGATGGACCCTGCAAAACGCGCAGAACAATACGCGCGTATGCAAGAGATCTACGCAGAAGCCGCGCCGTTGTTGTTTATGTATGAGACCCCATTTGCAGTCGCTCTTTCGCAGGACGTAAAGGGCTATGTGCAGACACCTCTGGGCAACAATGAGTTTGCGACAGCTTGGATTGATCGCTAAATTTTCCCCTCGACTAACCCTCATACGGGCGCTTCGGCGCCCGTATGAACTGGGACCGCCATGTCATCAATTTCCTATTTCATCTCTCGACTATTGCAGATTATCCCGACTTTCTTGATCGTGATGGTCATCATTTTCATGCTTGTGCGTGCCCTGCCGGGTGATCCAGCGATCGCCATGGCGGATGCAAAGGCCACTGCGGAGCAGCTTGAACAAATCCGCCAACGGCTTGGTTTGAATGAGCCGATCTGGGTGCAATTTGGACTATTCGTCAAAAATACCTTAACGGGCAATTTGGGTGACTCGATTTTGCTCAAAGCTCCGGTAACCGAAGTGATTTTTGAACGGTTGCCTGCATCGGGCTTTTTGGCACTTTATTCTGTTTTGTTTTCTTTGCTGATCGCGGGGCCATTGGCATTTGTTGCCGCACTAAACCGAAATGGCTGGATCGACATTACCATTCGATCCGCCTTTCAAATTGGACTTTCGACCCCCGTTTTTTATATCGGCCTAATCTTGCTCACCTTTTTAGCTGCGAAGATGCGTTGGTTCCCTGTGGGTGGATATGGCGCAACATTCTGGGAGCATATGCACCATTTGCTGCTGCCTGCTCTAACCGTTGCGCTCTATACCTCCGCCATAATCATGCGCAACTTGCGCTCCTCAGTCATTGAAGTGGTGGATGCAGAATATGTGCAGTTCGCGCGCGCCAAAGGGTTGCCCGAGCACATTATTTTGGGCCGCCATGTGTTGCGCAATGCGTTGATATCTACCGTTACTCTTTTGGGGCTTTCTATTGGCAACTTGATGAGTGGCACTCTGGTTACTGAAACGGTGTTTGCCGTACCCGGCGTTGGACGCCTGATGCTCGATGCCATTTTCGCGCGCGACTACCCGTTGATCCAAGGCCTTACGCTCACCTTTGCGGTGCTTGTTTCTATCATCTTTTTGCTCACCGATATGATTCAAGCCATGCTTGACCCAAGATTGCGGGTGTCATGATGCTTAAACGACTTTTGCCGCACAAAACTCAAATGCTTGTTTTGCTGCGCCCCGGCTTCTTGGTTGGACTTGCCATCCTTTTGGGCTCGCTAGCATTGGCGATTTTCCCCGCCGCATTCGCGCCGTTCGAACCCAATGCGTTCAATTATTCAGCGCTTAAACAGCCCCCCTCATTTGAACATTGGTTTGGCACCGACAATTTGGGGCGCGATACCCTTTCGCGCGTCATTTGGGCCTATTCTGTCAATATGCAAATGGCATTCGTTGCTACGATTTTTGCGCTGGTGATAGGCGTGACAGTGGGCGCGTTGGTTGGCTACTACGGTGGCATTGCCGACGCAATATTTGGCCGTTGTGTAGATGCAATCATTACCTTTCCGTTTTTGGTGCTGGTAATCGCGGTGGTCGCAGTGCTTGGCCCTGGCCTCACCAATATGTATATCGCCATAACGCTAGTGGGGTGGGTTTATTATGCCCGTCTCATGCGGGCTGAAATCATGGGGCAAATGGCCAATGATTACGCAGCCGCTGGCAAGGTTATGGGCTATTCTGATCGGCGGATCATTTTCCGCCACCTGCTGCCAAATGCCATCACCCCAGTAATCGTTTATTGGATGACCGACATGGCGTTGGCCATTTTGTTGGGCTCTTCGCTTGGCTATTTGGGGTTGGGCGCACAGCCACCTCAAGCCGAATGGGGTGTACTCATCGCCGAAGGGCGTAATTTCATAACAACCGCATGGTGGCTCAGCTTGATGCCAGGCATCGCTATCGTTCTGACCGGGCTAGGGTTTTCATTGGTCGGCGATGGGCTTGCAGACCTCATGCGGCCAAGGGGGTAGGAATGACCGAAACAAAGACAGATTTTGGCACCTGCCCCCGCCTTTTGGAGGTGAGCAATCTCTCAACCAGCTTTTCAGTCGGCACCAAACAGCTAAGAGCTGTCGATGATGTGAGTTTTCACGTCAACGAGGGTGAAGTCTTGGGTATTGTTGGCGAGAGCGGATCAGGAAAATCCATCACCTTGCGTTCAATCATTGGGTTGTCACGCCGTTACGGCCAGGTTTCAGGAGAGGTGAACTGGCAAGGGAACAATCTTGTTACAATGCCAGAGCGCGACTTACGAAAAATACGTGGCAAAGACATTGCGATGATTTTTCAAGAACCAATGTCGTCGCTCAATCCGTTGCTTACCGTTGGTTTGCAAATCGGTGAGAACCTGACAGAGCATACAGATTTGGATAAACGAGGACGCAAAAACCGCGCCGTCGAGCTGCTTGAAATGGTGGGTATTCCAGACGCTGTAAATCGGCTTAACGATTATCCGCACCAATTCTCAGGCGGTATGCGCCAACGGGTAATGATCGCTATCGCGTTGGCGTCCAATCCTAAACTTTTGCTGGCTGATGAACCAACCACCGCTCTTGACGTCACGATCCAAAAACAAATTCTGAAGTTGATCCTAGACCTTTCAAAAGACCTCGGCATGGCGGTGATTTTGGTGACCCATGATTTGGGTGTCGCGGCACAGACGTGTGACCGGCTGGCGGTAATGTATGGTGGTAAATTGGTTGAAACGGGCAATACCCGCGAGGTGCTGCGCGCACCGCAGCATCGTTACACCATGGGCTTGCTTAAATCAGTTCCCGAAAACATTGAGCCACGCACGCAACTCTATTCATTACCCGGCACGCCGCCAAGTCTTTTGAACTTGCCTTTAGGGTGCGCATTTGCCCCTCGATGTGCCCACGCGGTTGATGAGTGCTCACGCGCAAAACCCCCATTGGTCGGCGATGCACATCAAGTTGCCTGTTTTAACCCGGTCAATCAGGGCCAAACGCCTATAGGAGCGGCTTAAATGTCTACTTCCGTTCTTGCCACAGACAATCTGGTTTTGCACTTCAAGAAAAATCGCTCTTTGATTGATCTGCTTGCCGGCAAACCACCCCAGGCTGTTAAAGCGCTCAACGGCGTTTCCTTGGACCTCAAAAAGGGCGAAACGCTCGGCATCGTGGGGGAGAGTGGCTGCGGTAAATCAACGTTGGCCCGGGCCATTGCAGGGCTTTATAAGCCCCAATCT
>NZ_CAKZPW010000342.1:0-15064 GCF_937139385.1 uncultured Maritalea sp.
GGGGCGGAAAACCCCATCCTTTGGATCTCGCCTCAAGTCCACGATGTCTGAGCGCTTGCGGTCTTTACGATCGCGCTTGAGTTTGTCTTTGTCCGCCTCATCAAAATAGTCCATTACGTTGCGCCGAATGGCGCGCACACCATAAATGATGGCAGCAATGATGATCACGAAAGTGATTACTCTTAGCCACATATGCGCGCTCTCCTTTTTGCCCGCTAAAGCCCGAATCGGCTCCACATTGACTTGGCCTCAACTGAAGCAATCAAATCATCCGTAAAGCTGCCCTCTGCGCCATTTATTTGCATAAAGGGCAATCGCGGCATACTAAAAAACGGTCTTTTGGGTGTGATCCGTTCCAGTTTTACTTTTTTGCCGAACTTCTCGCGCAGCACTTCGTGCATGTCGCCCAATCGATCCACAAGACCAAACTCAATGCCGGTTTTTGCGGTCCAAAATTCGCCGGTGAACAGGTCTTGATTTTCCATGTCTAGCTTATCGCCACGGCGCGATTTCACATAATCGATAAAGACATCATGGATATCGAGCTGCAGTTTTTTAAGCCGGTCAATGTCGGCTTTTTTCTCGGGCAGAAATGGATCAAGCGTCGATTTGTTTTTGCCCGCCGTATAAAGACGGCGCTTCACGCCAATCTTTTCAATAGCATCTTCAAAGCCAAAGCTGGCGGAAATGACCCCGATAGAGCCAACGATGGAAGATGGATCAGCAATAATTTCGTCGCCCGCACTGGCGATAAAGTAGCCACCTGAGGCCGCCACGTCTTCAATGAATACCAAGACTTGCTTATTCTTCTCAGCCGCTAGGTCGCGAATATACTTTGCGACCAATCGCGATTGAACGGGCGATCCACCGGGCGAATTGATGATGATAGCCACTGCCGGCGCGCGTTTTATCGAAAAGGCCCGTTTAAGCAAAGGCGCTGAATTGTGAATATTGATGCGGTCCGGGCGCGATGCAGATTCGATTACACCTGAGAGGCGCACGACAGGGATCACCGTTCTGTCCCGACCCAACAGGCGCACATGCCAAGGTGCTGGAACAACAGATTGGTCTTGTTCATTGCTGATGGTCATACATAATCCCCTAGAAGCTTCTTGTTGCCGTAATGTAGGCATGATTTGCGCTTCTACCAGTGGAGTTGCGCTTTTCCCATCAAAATACTTTGTACTTGGGGCGAAAACTCTCGCCCCGTTTCCCCGTGCAAATGTAAGGGGCTAAGCAAAGTTGTGGGTGCCTTCGACCCTTTTTGGCCGCGCAGTAATACACGCGATGCGGGTTGGCCTGGGCGCGATACGATGGGCAGGATCGAGATATTGCCAATGCGCCGATCATATGCGCGCAACAAATCATTGATCGCTTCTGCGCGGTGAATAAAGATAATCTCAGCGGTTGCGGACGCTGCGCTAACCGCCACTTTCACCCATTTTTCCAAACAATGTTTGGCATGGGCGTGAGCTTGCGCGCCATATTGGTCTTGGGGCAAAGACACGGACTTATCGTCAAAATAGGGTGGATTGGCGATTACGCAGTCAAAATGATCAGGTTTCAAACCGGCGGCTTCGCGCTCAGGCCCTTTCGCCATGATATCGACTTGGCTGATCTTGGCGCGGTCGCTAAGGCCGTTGTTTGTAGCATTAATTTGGCAAAGCTCAACCGCTTCGGGCGATAATTCAGCCATGTGGGCGCAAAGCTTTGGGTGGTGAACAAGCGCTGTGAGTGTGGCAACGCCCACCCCGGCGCCCAACTCCAAAAGATGGTTTGTGGCGTCGGAAACTGATGCGCCCAACAATACGCTATCAACCCCAGCCCGAAAACCTTTTTTGGGCTGCAGCACCGCCAGCTCACCACCAAGGAATGCGTCCTGTGTGACATATTGCTGTTTTACATTCGCTTGTGGCTGGTCTAGGGACATGTAAAGTGCGCTGCAAATGGTTGTTGACGTTGACGATCAATGCAAACTTATAGCATAGCCATAGCCTTTGGTACCAATTGCAACAAGATGATTTGCGAAATGCAACGCTGTAGCTTAAAGCTCCCATGCGGGATAACTGGAAATACGGATGCGTTTTTGACGCGTTGGGGCGAGTAGACATGAGCACAATGGAAGCAACTGCTGCAAAAATTATTGATCAACCGATTGTTGATCAACTTGTCGCGCACACCTCTGTCGAAATGGAAGAGGTCAACAAGCTCTTGCTTTCGCGCGTGGGGTCACACGTTCAAATGGTTCCCGACATCGCCAACTATCTCATTTCCGCTGGTGGCAAACGTTTACGTCCTATGCTCACTGTTGCAGCTGCGATGATGTTCGAGCCCAAAGGGCAGCAGCACATTTCCTACGCCGCAGCAGTGGAATTCATGCATACGGCCACGTTGCTGCATGACGATGTGGTTGATGAAAGCGACAAACGACGCGGCCAGGACGCGCCCCGAAAGATTTGGGGCAACGCAGCAAGCGTGCTTGTTGGCGACTTCTTGTTGGGCCAAGCGTTTATGATGATGGTGGACGCCGGCAATTTGGAAGCGCTGGGCATTCTTTCCCGCTCTGCCGCCATCATTGCGGAAGGGGAAGTTTTTCAGCTTACCAATGCAAAAGATGCAAACACCAAAGTTGATGATTATTTTGAAGTTATCAAAGCTAAAACGGCTGCGCTTTTTGAAGCCGCTACTGAAGTTGGCGCAATGGCTGGCGGAGCCAACTTGGCGGATCGTTCAGCGCTGAAAACCTATGGTGCGCAATTAGGCATTGCTTTCCAATTGGTCGATGATGCCCTCGACTATGGTGGCGTGTCCGGCACAATTGGCAAAAATGTGGGCGACGATTTGCGCGAAGGCAAAATGACGCTGCCCGTACTGCATGCCTTGCAAAACGCTTCAACTACAGACGCACAGTTTATTCGCGAGAATTTGGGCAACCAAGACGCGAGTGAAAAAGCGGTGTCACGTGTGGTTGGCATATTACAGAGTTGCGGTGCCCTGCAGACCACACTGGATCGCGCTTACGAACATGCGGATTTGGCAAAGGCCGCGCTTGCGCCACTGGCCGAGCGCAATGGTGCGCGTATCCTCATAGAGATCGCAGATTACTGCGTTGAACGCGCAGCCTAGGCGCTTTTGCTAAACTCTTCCAGAATTTGCGCACGCCAATCGTCTTTCTTAAAACGTCTCAGCACTCGCATGGCGATTGAGTCTCCAATTGACTTTTTATCGAGCTCTTTCAGGTAATCGACATAGCCCTTCAATCCTCGGCTGCTTTCATCTGAATCGATATAGGCCATTGACCAATCATTGAACTCGAGTTCACCAACACCATGACGCAACAAAAGTTTCACGTTGCGGTGTCGTGGGTCGGTTTTAATGCGCATGAAGATCGCTTCCACAGCAATCCGCGGGCCTTCCAGCACCTGCAAAAAACAATTGTCGTGATAAACAAGCAAGCCACCAACATCGACGCTATGATTGTTCTTGCGTGAGATGTGAAGCAAATCACGGATCTCGTCCCTTGTCAGGCGACGGGTGCCCAAGCTCGCGTATATTATTTGAAAAGGTTGCAGCATGTTCTCGTTTGATATCATCGCAACTCTCCCTCACTTTCTTACAAGGTCAGTGTTGCACATGGGTTTTGAGAAATGGTCGAGAGCCTTGCTAAAAGTGTAACTATTAAACTGTTAAGTAGTTTTGCTTTGATCTCAGATAATCGGGGATTGTGCGACCCAAGAATTTGGGAACTCTTGGTGCATTTGCTGTGCGGCAGACATGGCCTGTACTTCTGCTCCAAATACACCAAACACCGTTGCGCCAGAGCCGGACATACGAGACAATATGCACCCTGGCAGGTGCGCCATTTCGCGTGTTAGTTCAGCGATCTGCGGCACTATTTGAATGGCAGGTATTTCTAAATCGTTGCGTGTGTCTTGCAGCCAAAGCGCCAGCGCAGCGCTATGCTCTACTTGTGTTGGCAAGGGAGGCATTTGCGGATTGGACTTTGATTTCAGTTGCCTAAAAATCTGTGCCGTTGGCACGCCAACCCCAGGGTTTGCCAATACCAGCTGCAGCTTGGGGAAAGGATCAACAACCTGAATTTTTTCACCGACACCACCAATGATGCATGTGCGAGAAAACAAACACATGGGAACATCGGCACCAAGTTCCAAGGCCACCTCTGATAGCTCTGCGATTGAGATATCGCTTTGGGACATGCGCGCTGCCATGCGCAACGTGGCTGCAGCATCAGCAGATCCGCCACCTATGCCAGCGGCCACAGGCAGCATTTTCTCCAGTGTAATGTCTAGCCCATCGGGCAAAGACTTGGGCCAATGATGCCGAAACAGGTCCAGCGCCTTGAGAATAATATTAGACCCTTCGCCCACCAATGCTTTGGCAAACGGCCCGGTTACACCAAGTCGATCTTTCTTTGATTCGCGCGCCGTCAATTCGTCACACAATTTGGTGAAAACCGTTAGGCCCTGCAATTGATGGTAGCCTTTGGGCGTCTGTCCCACTACATGCAAGGAGAGATTAATCTTTGCTGGCGCAGGCTCCGTCCAAACACTCATAAATGCTAACCCGCATCAGCCTGTTCTGCATCAGCGTTCAAGCCATCCGCAATTTTGGCGTCAAGTTTTAGGGCCAATTCCTCGTCAGGTTTCATTTCTTTGGCTTTCGCCCATTGAAAGCCAGCTTCGCGTTTGCGGCCAACGTGCCAATATGCATCGCCTAGATGATCATTAATGGTGGCGTCGCTTGGGGTGAGCCGATTTGCGCGTTCCAGCGTTTCAACGGCATCATCGTATCGACCGAGTTGAAAATAGGCCCAGCCAAGGCTATCAACAATATACCCATCGTTTGGGCGCAGGCTGACGGCTGTTTCAATCATTTCCAGAGCTTCGACTAAATTGATACCTTGATCGACCCAGCTATATCCCAAATAGTTAAGGACTTGGGGCTGATCGGGATAGAGCTCCAGCGCTTGTTTGAAGTCAGCTTCCGCCAACTCCCACCTCTTTTGCCTCTCGTACGCAATGCCACGCACATAATAAATGTGCCAATCGACGAGCCTTTCGCCACCCGTCAGTTTCAGAACCCTAGAATATGCCTCGCCAGCTTCCTCATAGCGCTTTTCAAAACGCAATGTGTCGCCAAGTGCTGTTATCGCCGTTACATCATCTGGACGCAGCGCCACAATATTGCGCAACCGCTTAATCGCGGCTTCGCTTTGATCCAATGCGCGCAGGTTTTCTGCGCTGCGCACCAATGCTGAATAATAATGCAGTGAATTTTTTGGTATGTTTTCGTAAATTGCGTTGGCTTCTTCATACCGCTCAGCGGTTTCCAAAAAGTCAGCCGTTGCAAAGGCGATCTGGACAGATTTTGGATTTATGTAGCCCGCCAAGCGCACCAACATTAACGAAGGCTCTGAGGCCCCTTCACGCGAAAGAGCCGAAGAAAGGCCGCGCAATAACTCTGCTGTTCCTTCTTGAGCGTTTTCCGTGAAACGCCCCGGCCGTTTCTTCGCTGCAACGACTAGAGCCAATTGCTCAATTTCTTCATTGGTAACGCCGCGCTCAAGCAAGCGGTTGATTACCTCAAGAGATTGATCGAACTCACCGTTGTTGGCCAAAAAGCGTGCGTAAGCCTCAACAATTGAAAAAACATATGGATCGACCTCATAGGCTTGCTCGTAAAGCGCGCGGGCTTTCTCTTTGTCGCCACTAACATCGGCCATCAAGGCATGTTGGAACACCAAAAAGGTTCGAAATCCATCTTGAGTAATCGATCCGATAGTCTTATAGGCCTTCGCCTTTTCGCCATTCCCCACATGGTTCCACGCCAGAACCACATTCGATGTAATGCCGTAAAGCGTATTGAGGGATGCGCCACTTAAACTGGTTTCAACCGATTTGTAGCGTCGCTCTTTAAGGGCAACAACGCCAAGCACCAATTTTGAGATTTCATAATTGGGCGCTGCTTCAATAAGGCGACGCGCAACGGTTTCGGCCTTTGCCACCTGCCCCGATGCCAAAAGCGCCTTGAAGGTGCGCTCCTGCAACACAACATTGTCCCAGTCCATGTCCAGCGCATTTTCAAAGTAAGCGGCGGCCACTTTGTTGCGTCTATCTTCGTAGGCCCCCCGGCCTGCCAAAAAGCTGCCTGAAACTGAAGGTGGTGTCACCATGAAGCTTGTCGTATCTGACATTTCCTGCGCAGCAACAAAACCGTTCGCTCCAATCGCCGAAATGGACAAACCAACAATCGCGGGAATCAACTTCATTTTAATGTTCACAAAACGCGGCTTTCTTTATCAACTGAATCGGTGGGTCACCTTTTGCCCCGAGATTGGCCATTTTATGGCAGCCGCGCAACCGTTTAGGTGCAATTCTTTGTTTACAGTAGCAGTTCTTTGACAACTCGCTCATGACATTGGTCGATCTAGCGTGATATGATCTTGATATGCAAGAAAGTGGGAATGACATTGGTGTAATGCGCGCGGCCCTAGAATGGTACAGCGCAATGGGCGTCGACATGGCGCTCAGCGACGAGCCCGTCGATCGATTTGCTGCGCCTGCGAGTGTGCAAAAAACAGCACCGGCGTCCATGCCATCAGGTGCCCAAACGACTACCGATGCACCCGCCCCCACGCAAACGCATATGCAGCCTGAGGTCCACAATGTGGAAGAGGCAAAGGCCCTCGCCGCGGCGGCAACCACTCTAGATGCGTTGCGGGAAGCTATGGATGGTTTTGAGGGCTGTCCGTTAAAACACCGCGCAACCAATTTGGTTTTTGCGGCTGGAAACCCAGACGCAGACATTATGCTGGTGGGCGAAGCACCTGGCCGTGAAGAGGACATGCAAGGTGCGCCTTTTGTTGGCCGGTCTGGTGAATTGCTTGATCGCATTCTCGCAGCAATTGGGCTTAATCGCGAGAAAGTTTTTATCGCCAATACCTTACCGTGGAGACCACCGGGCAACCGCAATCCAACGCCCGCGGAAACCGCGGTTTGTTTGCCTTTTTTGGTGCGGCAGGTTGAATTGGTTGCACCCAAGGTTATCGTGACCATGGGCGGTGCCGCTTCAAAAACACTGTTGAAGACCGAGGCCGGTATTTTGCGTCTGCGAGGCAAGTGGAAAGATATTGAAGTGGGAGAACATTCCTGCACTTCAATCGCCACATTGCACCCCACTTATTTATTAAGTCAACCTGCACAAAAAGCATTGGTGTGGCGCGATATGTTGAGCTTGAAAGCCAAAATGGCGACGTTTGAATAACGTGTGCCGAATTCAGATTTGTTTGTTCTAAATCATTGAAGCAGCCCGCTTGGGATGGCAATGTCTGCGTCAAAAATCTCAATTGGAGTTCGCCACAAATGTACAAATCAAAAATTGACCAGTCTCAGGATATGGTGAAACTGAACTTTGCCATCCTTGCCGTGTCAGACACGCGCACGCTTGAAACTGACGATTCTGGTGCACTGCTCAAAGAGATGATTAGTGAAAGCGGCCATATGGTTTTGGATCGGGACATTGTGACGGATGACCAGCAATTGATCCGCCAAAAAGTGCAGAACTGGATTGTGAACAAAGACATTGATGTGGTGATCACCACCGGTGGCACTGGCTTTTCGCAACGCGATGTTACCCCCGAGGCATTGGAGCCCCTGTTTGACAAAGTGATGGACGGTTTTTCTGTTCTATTTCACCAATATTCGGCTGCTCAAATTGGCACATCGACCATTCAAAGTCGCGCCACGGGCGGATTGGCGGGAGAGACTTTGATCTTTTGTTTGCCCGGTTCACGCGGAGCTTGCCGGGATGGTTGGCAGGGCGTGATCAATTTCCAACTCGATTCGCGGCATAAGCCTTGCAACTTTTTGGAAGTTTTGCCGAAGTATTCTTCGCGGTAATAGCGTTTATACTTCAGCACGTTAGCTGACATCGCAAAATCGCGATTGACAATTTGTTCTCATTTTGTTCTATTCTAGTGGAACGATTTGTTAACCCTTTGATCGCGAGGTGAAAATGGCTATTCATGCAGCTTTCCCGCCACCGCCAGACAGTTTGGCCCGCATTGCCAAAAGCGCTGATGGCGACATATTGGCAAGTAAAATGGTTTCGCCAAATCGCAATCGCGGTCGGGGTGCGCAGAGCAATTTGTCGGGACGATTTGAGGTATTCCAAAATGAGAGTTTTGATGATGGCTGGCAATCCTTAGAAGCATTGGCTGATTTTAAAACCAATGTGCGCGAAGAGCGTGCGAAGTCGATTATTACCAAAAACGAGTCTCCGGACCTAAATTTTGATCGATCCATCAATCCTTATCGCGGTTGCGAGCATGGTTGTTCATATTGTTTTGCGCGCCAGACCCACGCCTATTTGGGCCATTCGGCAGGTATTGATTTTGAGCGTGAGCTTTACGCCAAAACCAACGCGGCAGAGCGGTTGCGCGAAGAATTGAGCCGCAAAAAATATACGCCAAAACCAATAGCCATTGGCACCAATACCGACCCCTATCAACCGATTGAGCGTGAACGCAAGATCATGCGGGAAATCTTGGAGGTCTTGATTGAGTTCAAGCACCCCGTGACTATTGTCACCAAATCCGCGCTTGTGGTGCGGGACTTAGATTTGTTGACCGAACTGGCCGAACAAAACCTCGTGCATGTGGCTATGTCGATCACCACGCTTGATCGCAAGCTTTGTCGGGAATTGGAGCCGCGTGCTTCCACACCTTCCAAACGGCTTGAAGCTGTTGAATTGCTCAGCCAATCAGGCATTCCCACGATGGTGATGGCGGCACCGATTATTCCCGCGATCAATGACAGTGAATTGGAAAAAATTCTTGATGCCGCCGCCGCGCAAGGCGCAACGGCAGCAGGTATGATCATGCTGCGATTGCCGGGCGAAGTGCGCAATATTTTCCGCGAATGGCTGTTGCGCTTTTACCCAGACAAATTGCGTCATGTGCTCAATTTGGTGCGAGATGTACGCGGTGGACGCAACAATGATCCGCGCTTTGGGTCACGCATGTCGGGGCAAGGGCCTTATGCTTATGCCTTGCAGCGTCGGTTTGAATTGGCCATGAACCGCAACGGTTTGAAAAAGCGCTTGCCTCATTTGCGGACAGACCTCTTCACACAACCCGAAGTCCCAGAAGATCAATTGAGCTTGTTCTAGGCTAAAAAGTCTTAGATGGGACAATTTGTACATTGGCTGGCAAACCTGACTGGTTTAAGCTGGCTGACAAATGGGGCCATCCATTTTTACAGGTCGCGCTGTGAAACTGACTTTAGGAATATAGAATGTTGGGCATGTCACGCCGCGAGTTTTTGTTGGGGTCCGCTGCGACCTTTGCAGCCTCTTCAACGACCTATGCGATCGCCAAAAATGCGCTTTCAGCAGATTTACAATTACCGCTCAACTATTTGAGTCATGAAATTGTGCCGGGCAAAATCACCGAGCACATGATGGGCTTTGGCATTGGTGGACCGGCGCCAACTATTCGTTTCAAACAGCATCAGACCAAAACCATTGACGTCGTGAACAATCTGCGCGAGGCCAGCATCGTACATTGGCACGGTTTGCGGCACCAAAATGATATGGATGGTGTGCCCTATCTTACTCAAAAGCCCATCGAAATGGGGGAGAGATTTCGCTATAATGTCACTTCCCCAGATGCGGGTACATTTTGGTATCACCCCCATTGCAACACACTTGATCAGATGGGGCGCGGCATGACCGGCCTTTTGATTGTGGAGGAGCTTGAGGACCCGGGTTTTGACCATGATCTGGCGCTCAACATCCGCGATTTCCGGTTGGGCACTGACGGGCAGTTCGTCGCCATGTTTAAGCCAAGACTTGCAGCACGAGGCGGCACGCTAGGCACCGTTTCAACGGTAAATTGGCAGGTTCAGCCCACCTATGATTTTCCCGCTGGCAGTCTTGTGCGATTGCGCCTAGCGGTAACCGACGTTACCCGGGTGGGCAACTACCAAATCTCCGGTGCAGACGCGCATGTGATCGCCCTTGATTCCCATCCAGTTCCGCAGCCACTGCCAGCATCTGACATTTTGCTCGCCCCTGGCCAACGCGCTGATGTGGCATTGCGTATGCCCGACAAAGAAGGCGAGGTAGCGGAACTGTTTTTAAATATTCTGTCCGGCCCCCGTTTGATGGCCACATTCCGCTCGGTTGGCCCTTCGCTAGGGCGCTCTTTGGCAGAACTCAAACAGTTACCTCGCAACCCTGTGAAAGAACCGGACCTGGCCAATGCCGAGATTTTGGATTTCACTTTCGGCTGGACACCGGATGGGGCCGAACCATTGCAAAGCATTTGCGGCTCATTGGGCTATGTTTTTTGGTCTATCAACCGCAAGCCTTGGCTTGGCGACACACCCGGCCCACTTGACCCGCTAGCGACAATGAAGTTGGGCAAAAGCTATATTTTGCGCCTGCGCAACAATACGCCAAACGACCATCCGATCCATTTGCATGGTTTGGCGTTTAAACTGATCCGGTCTGACAAACGCCAATTGCCGCCGCTTTTTACCGACACGGCGCTGTTGCAGTCCGGTGAAACCATGGATGTGGCCCTTGTTGCTGACAATCCGGGCTATTGGGCTTTCCACTGCCATGTGATTGAGCACCAAAAGACAGGTCTCACCGGATATCTGCGGGTTGAGGGATAACCCCCAACCCGACCGTTATCATCACTCAATTGGTTCAAATTTGGCCGTGAAGTGCCGCATCGCCGGTGGCTCTTCGGTGATCCGGTAACCAGGCAAGGTGCCTTTGATTTCGTTCAACTCCTCAAACACCTCAACGATGTAGTCGGCGTGGGATTGTGTGTAGACACGGCGTGGCATGGCAAGCCGCACAAGGTCCATTGCGGCAGGGTTTTCACGACCGTCGGGCGAACGACCAAACATGACTGTGCCTATTTCGCAGGCGCGAATGCCACCGAGTTCATACAAGGCCACGGCCAACGCTTGCCCGGGGTATTGCAACGGTTTGATGTGCGACAGCCATGAACGCGCATCGACGAATACTGCGTGACCGCCTGCTGGTTTGACTACAGGAATACCAAGCGCGTCCAAGCGCTCAACGACATAGGCGTTCGAGCGGACCCGGTATTTCAAATACTCTTCGTCAACGATTTCGCTCAGCCCTTGCGCAATCGCATCCAGATCGCGCCCGGCTAATCCGCCATAGGTTGGGAACCCTTCGGTCATGATGAGACGATTGCGCGCCTTTTGTGCCAATTCATCGTCGTTGAGCGCCAGCCAGCCACCGATATTGGCGAAAGCGTCCTTTTTTGCACTCATGGTCATGCCGTCGGCCAGCTCAAACATGTCGCGCACGATCTCTTTAATGGAACGTTCGCCCTGCCCTTCTTCACGCTGTTTGATGAAATAGGCGTTCTCGGCAAAGCGACATCCATCAATGATGAAGGGCCGGTTGTATTTGCGCGCCATTTCAGCGGTGGCACGAATATTGGCCAAACTCACCGGCTGGCCGCCCCCTGCATTATTGGTGACTGTAATCATCACGCAAGGCACCGCATCCCCATGTTCTGCAAGAAATGCATCAAGCCGCGCAATGTCGATATTGCCCTTAAAGGGGTGCAAATTTGCCGGGTCTTTGCCTTCAACAATCAGCAGATCATGGGCCTCAGCTCCCGTGCTTTCAATATTGCCGCGGGTGGTATCGAAGTGGGTATTTGAAGGGATCTTTTTGCCCTCGCCGCCCAAAATCGAGAACAGAATTGCTTCTGCGGCGCGGCCTTGGTGGGTGGGAATAATGTGTTTAAAATCCATCAAGTGGCGCACGGCGCTTTCAAAGCGTAAAAACGAAGGTGAACCGGCATAGCTCTCATCACCATTCATCATCGCGCCCCATTGGGCAGCGCTCATGGCGGAGGTGCCGCTGTCTGTCAACAGATCGATCAGCACATCGTCCGAATGCAGGCCGAAAAGATTGTAGTGCGCGTCCTTGGCCAATTGGCGACGCTCTTCAACCGTTGTGAAACGGATCGGCTCGACGGACTTGATGCGGAAAGGTTCTATGATGGTTTTCATTGGGGTTAGCTCCTGTTGCACACCCCATTTGCTCATCAAACGGGGCTGAAACGCCACGGTTGTCGAGCCCATATGGCAGTCGACCGCGTTCAGCGCCCAATATGAATGCCCCGAGCGTATTGTGAGGAAATTGAACTTGCAAGTGCCGCTTTGTCGCAGGGGAAAATTGCTACTCGGGCTTGAACTGGCGTGGGCTATCGCCCGTCCATCGCTTGAACGCACGCGAAAAAGAACTGGCGTCCGCAAAGCCCACCAGATAGGCGGTTTCGTTGACAGAAACCTTGCGGCTGCTCAGATAATCAAGCGCCATAGTTTTGCGCAATTGATCGTGAATTTGTTCAAAATTCACGCCTTCAGTTTTTAGTTTTCGATAAAGCGTTGGCCGACTTTGGTTGAGTTGTTTGGCCACTGTTTCCATTGAAACATCGCCGGTATGCAGCAACGGCAAGAGTATTTGCTCCACCTTGGCCCGCACCGTGTCGGCAGCTTTGAGCGTGCACAGCAAATCCTCTGCGTGGCTTGCCAATGCACCGAACAAATATTGGTTAGAACGCGGCATCGGAATGGCGTTCCAGTCCTCGGCAAACAGCAGTGCATTTTTGTTGGAAGAGAACTCAATCGGGCTTTGCAAATAGTCTTGATATTTTTCGGCATGCGCGGGCGCTGCGTGAGTCATCAAGACCTTAATCACCTTTGGCCGCCCGTCAAAATGGCGGTTGATGTCGCTCACAATGCGAGCAAACGTTGTTTCAGTCAGCTCCGGAAAGGCGTTTGGGGTGGCCCGTTGGTCAACAAACCACACGCCCTGTTTGTCGACAATTTTAGCAAACCGATCACCAGCGCCCGCTAAAGCGACATCATCCACCAGCGGGCCATATCTATTGGCCATGGCAAAAGCATCCGCCATGGTGTTGGACGCTTGTGAGATGATGCCCAGAACTGAGATTTGCTCGAGGTCTGTCCCCGCGCCAAACGCCAGTGCAATTTCTGGCATTTGGCACATGATTTGTGTGTGCTGCATGAGCGATTGATAGGCGTCGAGCGGCACGCGATTGTCCGCGTCTTCAAGTATTACGGGTTGAATGGAGCTTTGGCGCAAAAGTTCGGGTTGGTCAGCACCTTTGGTTTGGGCGAAAGCCAAAAATGCATTTACATATCCCGCCGAAACACTTGCACTTTTCATCTAACCCCCAAATTTCCTTTGCAACGCTCTGATCCCATCGGGCCAAATTTTGACCTGTAAAGCCATGTCCCCATTGCACATAAATGGGTACCCCTTGTCCAAGCTTAAAGTGGATGCGCACCGATTTATATCACGTCGCACCGTTCTGATACTCTTGGAGAATGCCTATGTTGCGTCTTGGTCTCATACTCGGTGTTATCATTTTTGTCGGCTCGATCGCCATTGATATTTACATTCCGGTGATGCCAAACGTGGCCGATGATTTAGGTGCAACGACCCTTAGCATTCAGACAACACTCACCGTCTACTTTTTGTGTTTTGGCGTCGCTCAACTGCTTTATGGCCCCTGGTCAGACAGGGTTGGGCGCAAGCCACCGCTTTATTTTGGGTTGCTCATATTCCTTGTTGGCACCGTGCTTTGTGCGCTTTCGCCAAGTGTTGTTTGGCTGATCGTAGGTCGTGGTCTCCAAGGCCTTGGCAGCGCTTCGCAAATGGTACTGATGCGGGCAGTGGTGCGCGAAAAATATCAAGGTGCGGATGCTGCAAAATTGATGGGGTATGTAATGATGGTCACCGCTATCTCACCACTTATTGCACCACTTTTGGGCAGCATGATCGCACAATATTGGGGCTGGCGTTGGATATTTGGCGGACTTGGAGTGCTGACCCTATTGGCGTTTTTTATTGCGCTTACAATGCTTGAGGAAACCAACCCACTGCTGGCCCGTTCAGTGCTTAAAGCTGCAACGCCTTGGTCCAACGTCATAGCGATATTTCAGGATGGCAATTTCGTCGTGATGACGCTCTTGGGTGCCTTTGGGTTCGCTGGCATGTTCGTCCACATCGCGTCGGGTGCGTTTGTTTATCAGCAATTTTTTGGCCTAACCGCGTTGCAGTTTAGCTTGGTGCTTGGGGCCAACTCCATTTCGTTTTTTGCAACGGCTTTGCTTTCTTCCAACTTGGCAGCGCGATTTGGGAACAACGCCATTTTGATGGTAGGTGCTGCTGGATATGCAGCTTCAACGGGCACAATGGTTTTGCTTGCTTTAATTGGGTTGCTCAAAATCGAAACTCTGATTGGCATAATGTTCCTATCCAACGGATTTTTGGGGCTTTTGATCCCCCTTGCCATGGTATTGTCGCTCAACAAACAAGGTGAGCGCGCAGGGCTCGCATCCTCGGTTGGTGGCACCTTGCAAATGCTGATTGGCGGTGCGGTCATCGGCCTGTTCGGCATCGTTTCTGATGGTTCTCCCCAATCTATGGCGATTGGGTTGTTCGCCTGCGCCGTTCTGGGACTTCTCGTCCAAATTCTAAATCAACGTCTGGCACATGATGAAACCCTCACAGTAAAACCAAGTCTATGAACGCAAGTGCTAAGGCTTTGATCGCTGCGGCCATTCAATGAATTGATGCCAAGAGCTAGGTTTTGATCAGTATTTTCAAACACTGGATCCAGCATGAGCGACACGTTAACTTCCACCCGCAAGACGGGCTTTCTAAACCCAAACAAAACCCTGCAATTATCTGCCAAAGTATGGTTTGTGGTCACCACCATTGGTTTCGCAGTTTTTGGCTATTACATTGTCAAAGTCTACAGTGCAGGCGCATTGCAAGGGGATTGGACTTCTTGGAATACAGTGCTGCCAACCGGTCATGGATTTGTGCCAGGCGACACTTGGGGCAATGTTGCGTTTGCCGCCCATATGATTGTTGCCGCCATTCTAACATTTGGCGGCGCGCTGCAATTGGTGCCAAAAATCCGCGCGAAAGCTGCACCGTTTCACCGATG
>NZ_CAKZPW010000343.1:0-5986 GCF_937139385.1 uncultured Maritalea sp.
TGGGATTTTGAGGTCCGGTACAATGTGCACCATGCCTGGCGTTTTTTCGATCAAATTGAATTGGGCAAAACTGACCCCAAGCCCGTGTTTGACCATCTCCCAGATCAGCGTTTGGCTGTCTGTGCGCAGTTTAAAGCTCTTCCTTTCAAGCGGAAAGCCAATGGCTTTGGCGACGCGAATAATATCGTCTTGTCGATCAAGCCCAATGATTTCGTGGTCATACAGGTCTTGTGGGTTTTGTGGGGTGCCATGCTTATCCAGATAGGACTGATGGGCGCAAGCGCGCAACGGCACATCGCCGATCTTTTTACCCACCACATCCAATTGGCCAGGGCGGAACATGCGAATAGCGATATCGGCTTCACGCAAAAGCAAGTTTTCAACCGCGTCTGAGGGGACTATTTCCAGTTCGATCATCGGATATTGTTCGCGCGCCTTCATAAGGATTGCGGGCAAAATATTGTGCGAAATGATCTGCGAAGCCGTGATGCGCACAGTGCCATCCAAAACTTCTGTGGCACCGGTTACGGCCAATTGGGCTTCGGCAAGGGCCGACTTTGCATTGCGCACCGGCTCAACAAGTTGGTGGGCGATGGGGGTGGGTTTGAGGCCCCGCCCAGTTCGGTCAAACAAAACCGCACTGAGGCAGTTTTCCAACTCTTCAATATGACGGCCTATGGTGGGCTGTGACGCACCCAGTGCGCGGGCGGCCGCGGACAATGACCCTTCGTCCATGACGGCCAAAAAGGAGCGCCACAAAAACCAATCCGGTTCTGATGGGAGGTTTGTTTTATTCATTATTGAATATCTCAGATGCGATTTTGGCCAATTTCAATTTGAATATGAATGGATATGTTGAGGGCAGTCAAGTGAAACAAATGATTTTGAGGAGCTACAACATGGCAGACACAGTAACAATTTTGGGCATCAATGGTCGTATCGGCCAATTTGCAGCCAAAGCATTTATTGAAGCGGGGTGGAACGTTGTTGGTTTTGGTCGCTCGAACAAAACAGCCTTTGATGGGTTCACCTTTGTACAAGGGGATGCAATTCAGTTGGAAGACGTTAAACGCGCAATCAAAGACGCGGATGTGGTCGTGCATGCGCTGAACCTGCCCTATGACCAGTGGGAGGGCGAAGCGGAGCGCTTAAACGACGTTGTGATTGAGGCGATGAAGGGCACCGGAAAAACCTTGGTTTTTTCTGCCAATGTTTACAATTTTGCAGCAAGCGTGGCCAAAATGACCCCGGACGGGGTGCAAAACCCTGAGACACCCAAAGGGGAGATCCGCAAACGCATGGAAGAGGCGCTAAAAGCAGGCGCGCTGAACCACGGCTTTAAAGCCTTTATGCTGCGGGCCGGTGATTTTTATGGTCCCGGGGCTGAAGGCAGTTGGTTTGATCTGGGCTTTGCGATGAATTTTAAAAAACGCAAGATTACATTGCCTTGTGATGGACAAACCAAACACACCTGGGCCTATTTGCCCGATCTTGGCCGAGCGTTTGAGAAAGTGGCTGCAAAACGTGACGAGCTAAACACATTTGAGAATCTCCATTTTCACGGGAACTTCGTAACCGGAAATGAGATTGCGGATGCCATTCAACGGGTAGTGCCGCAGCCCTATAAGGTGGTCAACCTACCTTGGTGGTTGTTCAGTGTGGTCGGAGTTTTTCAGCCGGTGATCCGCGAAGTGATCAAAATGCGCTATCTGTGGAAATCACCACAGGAATTGCTGGACCCCAAGCTGGATGCGATTTTGGGCGCAGGGTTTGGCACACCGTTTGAGCGTGCCGTAGCCGAGACGACTTTGGCCCTGCTGCCTGCGGCGGAATTGGAAAAGCTTAAAACCATGAAACGCACGTCGGTATTGGCTTAGTCTTCTTCGCCCAACTCAGTTTCGGGCTCTTCATCATCTTCTTCAAACCCCAACTGGGCGCGGACTTGTTCTGGTGTCCAGTCTCGCTTTTTAAGGGCAGCAAGGCTTAAGGATTTCTTCGACTTTGAAAGCTTATTGCCCTCATCATCAAGGATAAGCCCATGATGCATATATTTCGGTTCTGGCAGCTCAAGCAGCTTTTGCAAAACGCGGTGAACGGCGGTTGCAAAATATAGGTCTTTGCCGCGCGTCACATGGGTAATGCCTTGGTCCGCATCATCGACCACAACGCTGAGGTGATATGAGGTTGGGGTATATTTGCGCGCTAAAATAACATCGCCCCAAGCCATTGGGTCAGCGGTGATGGTTTCAGTTTCGCTCAGGTCTTCGCTCATTTCCTGCCATGTGACCTCGCCAACCTTTTCCAATGCCTTCTTCATATCAAGGCGCAGGGCGTATGCGGCGTCGCTGTTGATGCGTTTGTCGCGATCATAAGGGCTCATATGCTTGCAGGTGCCCGGGTATTTTGGCGCGCCATCGGGGTCTTTTTCACCGGTGGCATTGGCTTTGATTTGTGAGCGCGAGCAAAAGCAGGGGTAAAGCAACCCATCAGCGTGTAAGGCGTTTAGGGCCTTTTCGTAATCGTCAAAATGGGCGGATTGACGGCGGGGTTCTTCGTCCCATGAAAAGCCGACCCAATCCAGATCATTGAGCATTTGCTCAATGCCTTCATCGGTGCAGCGAATGGTATCGATGTCCTCGATGCGCAACAATAATTTGCCGTCAGCCTTTTGCGCCAATTCTTGGGTCAAAAGGGCGGAGAAAGCGTGGCCGAGATGCAGCTGGCCGTTAGGGCTGGGGGCAAAGCGGAAAATGGGTTGATCGTTTGTGTTCATAGCGCTCTAGTTGCCACGAACGAACAAGAAAGACAAACATGAATCACAACCCGCTGATTAAACGTTTGAGAAGTGAGCCCGTTTTGGCGGCGCAATTGGCCGCGCTGGTTGAAAGCGACCCTTCTTTGCGCACAATATTGGATTTGTGTGATCCGGTGCCCTTGCGCGCTGAAACGGGTGGATTTGAGGGTTTGTCACGCATCGTAATCGGGCAGCTTTTGTCCGTGCAATCAGCCGCTGCGATTTGGGATCGGTTTTGCGACACATTGGGGGTGGTGACGCCCGAGCGATATTTAGAGCTGGGTGAAGAGGGGTTGGTGGGGGTCGGCCTGTCCCAAGCGAAGTATCGGACCATTCGGTCTATCGCCAATGCCGAGTTGGGACGCACCTTGCGTTATGATTTGGTGGCGGATGCGCCGATTTTTGAATCAATGAAAATGCTGACCGCGATCAAAGGCATTGGGCCGTGGACGGCTGAGGTTTACCTGTCGTTTTGTGTGGGGCACCCGGATATTTTTCCCGCCGGAGATTTGGCGTTGCGAAAAATAGTTGCGCACCATATGGGCCATAATGCTACACCAAGCATTAGCGAGACCATGAAAATGACGCAAAAATGGTCGCCTTATCGAGGCGCGGCGGCGCGCCTTATGTGGCGCTATTATGCGGTGACAAAAAATAAAGAAGGCATTTAAATATGAGCGAATTGTTTGGCCCGAAATTGGAACCTGCGAATGGCAATCCGCCAAACAAGCTTGTGATTTTACTGCATGGCTACGGCTCGGACGGCAAAGACATGATCGGGCTTGGCAATTTTTGGAACCAAGGCTTTCCCGATGTGGAGTTCTTGGCGCCAAATGCGCCAAAACCGTGTGCGGTCAATCCGTTTGGTTTTGAGTGGTTTCATTTGGATCTGGAGCGTGGCGATACCAATTATGAAGCGGGCGCGGAACAGGCCTATCCCCAAATCCGAGATTATGTTTTGCAACGCACCGCTGATGCTGGGCTTGAACTTAAAGACGTGGTGCTTGGTGGGTTCAGCCAAGGGGCCATGATGGCGCTTTATACTGGGCTGCGGTTTGAAGAGCCTTTGGCAGGCATTTTATGTTTCTCGGGCAAAATGGTAGATGCGGAAACGATTGGTGACGAGATGGAGTCTTCGCCGCCTGTTTGTTTGGTGCATGGGGAAGATGATGATGTGGTGCCGGTTGCGGGCAGTCTTGAAGCCAAAACGGTACTTGAAGAATTTTACGTCAATGTGTCGTTAAAAGTGACGCAAAAAACCGGCCACTCTATCGCGATGGATGGGTTGCAGTTCGCCACCGGGTTTTTGAGCCATGTGTTTAAGCCTGACGATCAGATCGAAGTCGAATAGGTAAAGAGATCGTTAACAAGCCTTCACACAGGTGACATCTTAAGCCACAATGATGGGGTTAATTTTAGTGGAGTGATTCTCACCAAAGGAGGAAGGTGTGACAATCCATGTGTCACCCGAAGCTCTCCCGGCGCTTGTGTTGAACGCGGACTTTCGGCCGCTGAGCTATTATCCATTGTCCTTGTGGTCTTGGCAGGACGCGATTAAAGCGGTGTGCCTAGACCGCGTAAATATTGTCAATGAGTATGATCGGGTGATCAAAAGCCCGAGCTTTGAAATGAAGCTGCCCAGTGTGGTTGCGCTCAAATCCTACATTAAACCCGCGAGCAACCCTGCATTTACGCGGTTTAACCTATTTTTACGTGACCGATTTGAATGTCAATATTGTGGGTCAAAACACGATCTGACCTTTGATCATTTGATTCCGCGCGCGCGAGGCGGGCGCACCACGTGGCAAAATGTGGTTGCGGCTTGCTCCCCTTGTAATTTGCGCAAGGCAGACAAGATGCCACGCGATATTGGCATGTGGCCCAGCCAAACCCCATTTCAACCCACGGTTTATGATTTGCAAGCCAATGGGCGCAAGTTCCCCCCCAATCATCTGCACGAGAGTTGGATGGATTATCTTTATTGGGATATCGAACTGGAACCCTAAGATGATCTTCATATTTGGTCTGCAAATGGCGTGGTTTTGTGCTTCCAGTGCTCACGTACTCTTAGTACGCTGCGCGCTGGTTCGCAAACCTTACCATTTTCGACTCAATTCTGAAAATCATACCAGTGTTGGTTATTTCTTGTTCGAGTGGAAATTCAGGTGACCTGCATAAAGTGTGGCGCAGGTGAGGAACAGTGAAACAATGGCGTTCATGCCCGCAAAGCTGAGGCCGAAAAAGCGCACTTGCGCGCGATCACACGGAATTACGACCGTATCGTTGATGTTTTGCAGATCAGCAAAATCTGCAATGCCAGCACCAACACCAGTGCAGGTGTCGGGGCCCGGCCACCAGCTCCATTCAACACCTGAGTGATAGCCTGCCATCCAAGTGCCATAAGCAAAAATCAGCGCGACGATGCCGAGTAAAATGGTGCGGTAGTTGGCGTTTAGCCGGTCCCAGATAAACAGGGTTATCAACAAAAGCGGGATCGTTATGTAATAGGGGTTGCGCTGTTCGTAGCACAAATCGCATGGAATATAGCCACCGATATATTGAAAGCCGTACGCGCTGGTGATGACGGCTGCCGCAAGCGCTGTAACACCTACGGTTAAGTTTTTTGCATTCAACTCAATCACTTTATTCCCCAATTTCAAAAGGCAACTAAATCAAAAACTTGATTGCCACGAAGCCACCAACAAGTAGCGCGCAACCGATGAAGAACATCAACCCGAGGCGTTTTTCGATGAAATCCTTAATAGGGGGTCCAAAGAAATACAAAAGCCCGGCGACGATGAAGAATCTCAGTCCGCGTGCAACGATAGAGGAAAGGATAAATATGGGCAGATTAAGGCCCGTCGCGCCAGAGGCAATGGTGATCACCTTATAGGGGAACGGGGTGAGGCCAAACACGAAGACAATTAGCAGTCCCCATTCATTAAAGGCCAATTGAAAATCTTCAAATTTGTGCCAATAACCATAAAGCTCAAGGATTGGACGTGCGAGTGTTTCCAGCAGTGCCCAGCCAATATAGTAGCCCAATATGCCGCCCAATACAGATGTGATGGTGCATATAAGCGCAAACCACCATGCCTTTTCCCGTTTGGCTAAGACCATGGGGATCAGCATAATATCGGGCGGCATTGGAAAAAATGAGCTTTCGGCAAATGAAATGGCGCCAAGGGCTTT
>NZ_CAKZPW010000344.1:0-3079 GCF_937139385.1 uncultured Maritalea sp.
AGGCGCCAATCAGCTTCGGTTAGAGTATCACCTGCCAAATAGGCATTGTTAGACAGGATTTCTTCTACCCAATCCAAACTATCAAAAAGGTCGGTAACTGCTTCGTCGTAAGCTTCTTGGGTGGTGGCGAATCCTGTTTTGTAAACACCATTGTTGATGGCGCCATAGATTCGCTCATTGATAGGGTCAATCGTTTCGCGCAGATGTTCGGGGTAGAAGTCCAACTTATTTCCAGTCAAATGGTTGAACTCGGTATTGAACATGCGAATGATTTCAGAGCTTTCGTTCGATACGATTGTGTTTTGTTTTTTGTCCCACAAAACGGGCACCGTCACCCGGCCCGTATAGTCCTTGTCAGCGGCCACATAGACTTGCCACATGGTTTTAGCGTCATTGTTGGGGTCTTCGCCTTTGGAAATGGTCCAGCCATGTTGGTCCGGCATTTTTGCGTCAACAACTGATACGGAGATTAGGTCTTCCAATCCTTTTAGGGAACGAAAAATCATAGTGCGGTGCGCCCATGGGCATGCATGAGACACATACAAATGATAGCGGTCTGCTTCCGCTTGAAATCCCCCCGTACCCGTTGGGCCAGCGGACCCATCTTTGGTCACAAAATTCCTAAACCGAGCTTCTGATCGCTTGAACCGGCCCCCAGTTGATTTGGTGTCGTACCATTGATTGGTCCAGAGACCGTCGACCAGCATACCCATTGTTATTTCCTCTTACTAAACGCGCAGGGGGGCAACATAGGGCGCAAATATTTTGAACAAAGAGGGTATTTGAGAACTGATTGTTCGATTTTTTTGGTGTAATTAGTGGTGAGTCTTAATGTTGCGCGATGTTTTTTCTCGACAGGCGAAAAACACGGTGCTAGTTGAAGCCTATGAACACAAAAGTATTTGCGCAGCGACCGAGCCGACGACCACGATAATTTCTTCGTGCCAATTTTGTCGTCCCTAATCGCCTGAGCAAAACTATGACTATCCTTGACATCACCAATGCCCAACAGCCTGAACTTGCGCAAAATTTGTCTGCGCTAGCCATTCGTCTTGAAACGAATTCCGACGAGAGTTGGATCGAAGACTTGCACGATGCATGTTTTGGCCCCGGGCGTTTTGCAAGAGCTGCTTTTCGCATTCGCGAGCGCTTTGGGGTGGATGAAAGGCTAAGCCTTGTGGCTGAGTTGGATGGCCAACCGGTGGCGACTGTTAAAATGTCAGCGATCAATATTTCTGATCAAAACGGTTATTTGCTCGGACCATTGGCGACGGATCCGAACCGGCGCAAATTGGGTGCCGGCAAAGCATTGGTTCGCGAAGTTGTGGCTAAGGCTTTTGAGGTGCCAAGTTGTGCATTTGTGCTGTTGGTTGGTGATGCACCATATTATGGCCCATTGGGTTTTGAGCCAACACTGCCCGAGCGGATTGAGTTTCCGGCTCCTGTTGATCCCGAACGGGTTTTGGTGGCGGCAAAAGATGCTACAATGATCAAAAGACTCAATGGTCCCATTTCGCAATGGGTCGACTAAAAGCTGGAAACATTGTTTCCAGTAAGGGATTTTGTTCGCATATGCCAGATCGTGCTTTGATTGATCGGATTGCAAAGCGTTTGCTAGATCGTCCGCAGGACGATTTTGATACGGGATGCCACAAAGTAGATGGCGTGCCACCGCTCAATCATCAAAAACCACCCAAACCGTCGGCTGTGTTGATTGGTTTAGTGCAGCGCGAGACGGGCAGCCATGTCCTTTATATTGAACGGTCATCGAAGCTGCGCGCCCATGCAGGGCAAATTGCCTTTCCTGGCGGCAAAATTGATGAAGAAGACGAAAGTTCAACCGTGGCTGCATTGCGCGAAGCCCACGAGGAAGTTGATTTGCATCCAAATGATGTGGATGTGATCGGTTATTTGCCGAACTATTTGTCTGGCACGAACTACTTAATCACGCCGGTTGTTGGCATTGTGCGCCCTTCGAGTGAGTTCATTGCCAATCCGGATGAAGTGGCGAGTTTTTTTGAAGTGCCGTTGCCCCATTTGATTCCTGACCGGCATTATTCAAAAATCCGCTTTGTGCGCGGTGATGAAGCGCAACGTGAAACATGGCGGATTGATTTTCAAGATAGAGCGATCTGGGGCATCACCGCTTCAATGACCCGGATGTTTAGAGAAACCGCATTGGTGCAGGAACTAGCCGAACATGAATGAAAAGATTTTGGATGGTCTGCGCCAAGCCGACTGGTTGCAGCGCGATAGCGTGAAAGCTGTGTTTGAATTGCTTAATGGGGCAGGTGGGCAAACCAAAGCGGTTGGCGGTATTGTGCGCAACACGCTTTTGGGCACCGAAACTGGCGATGTGGACATGGCCTCTACGTTTACGCCCAATGAGATTATCGACCGGGCTGAAAAAGCTGGCGTTAAATCAATTCCAACAGGCATTGAACATGGCACGGTGACGCTGATCGTTGGTGGAGAAGCGATTGAAGTGACTTCATTGCGCAAAGACATCAATACAAATGGGCGACATGCGGTTGTTCAATTTGGTGGCGATTGGGAAGACGATGCGAAACGCCGTGATTTTACTTTTAATGCGCTTTATGTGGGGCCAAATGGTGACCTACTTGATCCACTTGGGGGCCTTGAAGACTGTTTGAACCGGGAAGTGCGGTTTATTGGCGATGCGAAACAGCGGATCAAAGAAGACTATTTGCGGATTTTGCGGTTCTATCGGTTTTTTGCTTTTTATGGCTCTGGACGTCCTGAAGCTGAAGGGCTGCGGGCGACGGTGGCGCTTAAATCGGGCCTTGATCAACTTTCACCCGAGCGGGTGTGGCAAGAATTGAAAAAGCTACTTAGTGCGCCTGATCCGTCGCGGGCTTTGCTTTGGATGCGCACCACAGGTGTATTGGCGGTCATATTACCCGAGGGTGAGAAATGGGGCATTGACGCCATTCACGGTGTTGTTGCGGCTGAGCAAGACCTAAATTGGCCAATCGATTCAATGCTGCGGTTGCGTTCTATTCTACCGCCCATGGCGGACAAATTGGTGGATTTGGCCAAACGCCTTCGTTTGTCGAAT
>NZ_CAKZPW010000345.1:0-13878 GCF_937139385.1 uncultured Maritalea sp.
CTGCAAACCGACCCGCTTGAAAAAGTCCAAGAAAAATGACTAATAGGCGCGACGTGGCTTAATTGACCTGGCTCATCAAGCCGGTCATCGCCAAACGACCCACGGATCGTACGTCCCCGCGTTCGCCGGCGGGCCGCACGAGCTCCGAGAGGTGTGCGATCTGCATGTCGTCCACCTCACACCCGCAATTCCGATTCTGACGACCCGGTTACTTGCGCAACCTGGAATGATCATGCCGCGGCCATTTTGCCGCAGGTTTATCCAGCGAAGTCTCAGGCGTGAACTACCGTTGTGTTACGTCATTTTGGCCCACCATGCCCAACGAGGTTTGGCGGGTACCGCAGACTGGCGGCACCTAACAACGACTCGCACCTTGACCTTTTCATCGCGCACTGCGCCAGCATCGAAATTGGTCGGCGGTTCCATAGCGAACAGCGCCAGCAATTGCAGCATGTGGTTTTGCACCATGTCACGCAGCGCACCAGATTTTTCGTAATAGCTGCGCCCACCTGAGCCAACGCTTTCGGCCACAGTGATTTGTACATGGTCAATGTGGGCAGAATTCCAAATTGGCTCAAATAGTGTATTGGCAAAACGCAATGCCAACAGATTTTGAACGGTTTCTTTGCCCAAATAATGGTCAATCCGATAGACTTGGTCTTCGCGGAAAACCTTGGCCACCGTGTCATTGATATCAATTGAGCTTTCCAGGTCGCGCCCAAGAGGCTTCTCAAGAACCACGCGCGCGTCCGGCGTCCAGTAATTGCGGGTGGCGAGATAGTCGCAAATGGGTTCGAACAAAAATGGGGCGACGGCCAAATAAAACGCCCGCACAACTTCCGGGTCGTCGCGCAAAGCGTCGTCTAGTTCGGCCCAGCCATCTTTATCTGTTACATCGTTGGCGATGTAGCTAAAGCAACCGGCGAACTCTTTGAGCTGTTCTTCTTCAATATCTGTGGCATCAACAAATTGGCGAACAGATGCAATGGCAAAGGCTTGAAATTCCTCTGTGGTCATCTCGGACCGCGACACGCCAATAATTCGCGAATTGGTATCGAATTGCTGATCGATAAAGCGATGGAAAAGCGCGGGAATGAGTTTGCGTTGACTAAGGTCACCTGTGGCGCCAAACACCACATAGTCAAACGGATCAACTGGGATAATACGGCTCGACATCTCTTGCCTCCTAGTTTTGTTGTGCGGCTTTCGCCATCAATAGAGCACCATGTTGGGCGTCAGCTTGCGCACCCATCACAAAATCACCGTAGCGGTCTTTAAGGAGCGGCAACAAGCGTTCGCCAAATCCGCCTACAATGGCGAGTTTTTTTGCGCCACGCTTTTTGAACCAATCGGCAAACTGATCAAGCTGCTCATATTCAAATGCCATCATTTCTTGCGCGATTGGGTCACCCTGCTCAACAAATTCCATGAACATGGGGATCAAGCTGGCAAAATCCTTAGGCCAAGCTTTAAACGACCAATCCATCATGGTGTCCGTTGACCCACCAAGCTTTTCAATGATCGCTTGCGTTAAGGGAGCCCCCTCGCAAAGGCCATCCAGCGCTTCAATGGAGCGACGGGCAATGGCGCGGCCAAGAATGGCACCAGATGCGGTATCTGAAATATGGTAACCCCAGCCGCCAACCGGGTGTAGTTTGCCTTCAACTTTTGCGAGCCCGGCAGACCCTGTACCAACAATCAATACGGCGCCATCTTCGCCCAAATGCGCGCCTTCTCGGGCTGTTTCCACATCGTTGTGCACCAACGTGCGGGCAAAGGGATAATCACGGGCGGCGAAATCGCGCTTTGAGGAGGCCAAGTGCGCACCAGCAAGACCAAGGCACGCAATGGTGTTGGCCATGTCTTTTTCGCCAAGACCTGCTTTTTCAAACACCTTTTGGCTTACATCAATAATTGAGCCATAGGCTTGTGATCCATCACCAATGGTGGTGTTGGCCGGACCGCCACGGGTTTCAGCGATTGTTTCCAAATTTTCATTGGCGAGGCGCGCGCGACAATTGGTGCCGCCGCCGTCAATACCAAGATAGAATTTTTGCACCGGGCGCTCTCCTAAAATTTTGCGCGGGTGAGATGACACGGCGCGATACATAAAGGCAAAACGTCTTAGACGAAAGTATTAATCGCCCCTTTTGTAACAAAAAGTCCACCTCTTGCGTTTTTTCTCAATTCGACGCAATTTCGTGCGCTCCAGTTTGACCAACATATTTGAGTTCGCTTTGACCCAAAAATTGACCGTTTGCACCACCTGCAAATTTTCCAAGGAACATGCATATAACGCCAATGGTGAAACTGGTGGTGAGATATTGCTCAAATCGCTTGAAACATTGCGTGACAAACGCGAAACACGTCTCAAAATCGTGGGGCACGAATGCCTATGGGCGTGCAAACATTCATGCACGGTGTTGCTAGAAGATGAAAAACGAACTGGATATTTAGCCGGCTATTTTTCACCCGAGGATAAAGATGCCGAAGCCATTTTGGATTGGTGTGCAGCGCACGACAAAACTGAAGATGGTAATGTGCCTTTTATTGAATGGCCCCAAGGCATGCGCGGGCACTTTATCGCCCGCATACCGGGCAAAGCCGAAGGGGAAACGCGATGAGCGGGCATCATTTGATTTTAGGCGGAGCGAAATCTGGAAAGACCTCATATGCGGAGCAAATGGCCCTCAACATGGGGGATAAGCCCGTCTATCTGGCAACCGGGCAAGCGTGGGACGATGAAATGCGCACCCGTATTGATGCACATAAAGCATCCCGTGCGGACCAATTTATCACCGTTGAATCTCCCCTGAATTTGATTTCTGCTCTGGAACAAAATCGGGACGTATCAAGGGTTTTTTTGGTCGACTGTTTGACCTTGTGGATCACCAATTTGATGATGGCTGAGATGAGTGTTGATGAGAGCGTCGACGCGCTTATTCACTGGCTTACAGCGAACACGGCGAGCCAAATTATCCTTGTTTCAAATGAAGTTGGCCAAGGCATAGTGCCGGACAATAAAATGGCGCGAGAATTTCGGGACCATGCGGGGATAAGTCATCAAAAACTGGCTAGGCTGTGCGAGACGGTGACCTTTGTAACCGCCGGTATTGCCCAGCGTTTGAAAGGCTAACCAAAGATCAACGCCAGTACAAAAAGCACTGCCAAGGTCAGCGTGAGGCTTAGGCCATAGAGTTTTAACGCGCGGTCAATATCCAAAGCTTCGATAAAATCTTTGCCCTCACCCATGGTCGCCAGATCCAAGGTTTTCCCATCATAATCGCGTGCGCCGCCAAGCTTTATGTTCAGCGCGCCTGCCATTGCAGCTTCTGGCCAGCCTGCATTGGGGGAGCGGTGAAGCTTTGCATCTCGCCGGGCAGATCGCCATGCAGCTTCACCATCCATACCCGGGGTAAACCGCGCTGTCAGCGCAAAGATTGCAGCGGTTAGACGGGCGGGGATAAAGTTGGCTAAATCATCCAGTTTGGCGCTGGCAAAACCAAAGTCTAAGAATTGCTCGTTTTTATGGCCAACCATTGAATCTGCTGTGTTAATTGCTTTGTACAAGGCCACTCCCGGCAGGCCAAAAAGCACCAGATAAAAGATTGGCGCAATAATGCCATCGGAGGTGTTTTCGGCCAAGCTTTCAACCGCTGCACGCGCCACCCCATCTTCATCCAACTGGTCAGGGTCGCGCCCCACAATATGGGAAACAGCGTGGCGGCCTTGGGTCAAATTCTCGCGCAAGCCGTCGGCCACAGCCTTCACCGCTTGGCCCAATTCCTTTTGTGCAATCAACGTACTAGCGAGAAAAATCTGAGCCGCCCACCCAAAGGGAATATCGCGCAAGGTCCAAACGATTAGGAGCGAAACAAATGCGGTGGTTGCCAGCAATATCGTGAGCATTACAAAGCCGTTTCGGCGACGGCGCAAATTGCTCAAAGCTGGATTATTGGCCCGTTTTTCAAGCACTTCAATTAGCTTACCCATCCACATAACGGGGTGGCCGACCGCGTTCAGAACAGGCCTTGGATAGCCCAAAATCCGCTCGAGTAAAGTGGCCGCAAAGGCGAGGACAAAGCTTGTCATGTTGATTTCCTTGGCGTTTTCATGGTCTGAGCGATTTGATCGAGATTGACGTGATGTTCCAAATGGGCGGCAAAGCCATCCAATATCTGGTCAATCCGGGCCTCAAATTCAAGCTCAGCATTGGTTTTTGCGCCCAATTGATCCAAGAACGCGCGGCGGAATTGGTCCGATGCGAAAAGGCCATGCAGGTAGGTTCCAACGATCTGACCGTTTGGCGACATTGCTCCCTCAGGCTGATCACCAACCCTTGCAAAAGGTTGTATCCGATCTTTGCCAGTGGTCTCGCCCATATGCATATGATAACCGGACAGGGGCAAATCATGCGTGCTTGAGACTGCGTTCTCTAGGCGCAATTGCTTTTGTTCGGACAGGCTTGTTTCAACGTCGAGCAGGCCCAATCCAGCAACGGATTTGGGGGTGCCTTCTATACCATTTTTATCGGCGATTGAGCGCCCTAACATTTGGTAGCCGCCGCAGATTCCGAGCACAGATTTGCCTTGGCGCACATGGGCTTTGATGTCGATATCCCAACCCTGCGCAACAAGAAATTCATAGTCTGATATTGTCGATTTTGAGCCGGGCAGGATTATCAAATCCGCGTCCATGGACAACGGATTGCCGGGCTGGATGATGTGCAAGCTGACGCCTTCTTCTTGGCGAAGAGGATCTAAGTCATCAAAATTTGCAATGCGCGGCAAGCGCGGCACGACGATTTTGAAGTCGCCCGTTTGATCTACTTGGCGATGATCTAGGGCTAGCACATCCTCGGGCGGCAAAAGCTGTGCATCTGGATAGTCGGGCAACGGTCCCCAACACGGCAGGCCAGTACGATTTTTGATGAAGCTTTTGCCCTGTTCAAACAGGTTTGGGTCGCCGTGAAAACGGTTAATCAAGGAGCCAACAATGAGCGCTTTGTCAGCTGGATCGATGACCTCCAAAGTGCCAATGATCGACGCGATCACGCCGCCACGGTGGATATCGCCCACCAGCATGACGGGCAAGTTGAGCGCGCGGGCGAAACCAAAATTTGCAATATCGGCGGCGCGCAAATTGATCTCTGATGCGCTGCCTGCACCTTCTACGAAAATCAGATCAGCATCGGTTTGTAATTCTTCAAATGCTGAAACTGTTTGTGGCAAATAGACACTGCGTTTTTTGAAATACTCGCGGGCGGACATAGAGGCCACACGTTCGCCGCGCACCACCACTTGCGCACCTGTTTCTTGCTCCGGCTTTAGGAGCACCGGGTTCATTGCAGTTGTTGGTTCAATCCGACAAGCGCGGGCTTGCAGCGCTTGGGCACGGCCAATTTCACCACCGTCGGCGGTTACCGCAGCGTTGTTCGACATGTTTTGCGGTTTAAACGGGCGCACCGAATGGCCGCGGTTGGTGAACGCACGACAAAGGCCTGCAGTGACGAGGCTTTTGCCCACGTCCGACCCTGTGCCCATGATCATGAGTGTTTTGGCCATTTTGCCTATTCCACCTGTTCGATAATATGAGCATATGAGCCCATAGTGCGCCTTTGAACACAACCCATTGGCGCAACCGGGTTGCCCTGCGCGTCAGTTGCGTCAAACAATGGATCGCTCACCGCCCCAGATTGGGTTGAATAGTGAAACTCGTGCCCGCGCAGGTTTTGTGTCCACGGCAGCGCGCTTTTGTGCGTTAGTTGGCGGTAGCCGAGCTGTCGGCGGGGGCGGTCGATCATCGAACTGTGTGGCAAAAGCCCTAGCATTTTGTGGGTTTGGCCCTGCTTGTTTGTGAGGCTTTGTCCGAGCACCATATAGCCGCCGCACTCGCCATAAATCAATTTGTTGGCGTCTGCAGCTGCGCGCATGCCATTTGCGAAGTGCGCAGCGTTTGAAAGTTTTTCCGCGTGCAATTCGGGGTAGCCACCGGGTAAAAAAATAGCATCGGCTGATTGGTCCGGCGTTTGATCGTCAAGTGGTGAGAAGAAGCTGAGCTGGACGCCCTGGGCTTGCCAATCGGACAGGAAATGAGGGTAGATAAAGGCGAAAGCCTGATCGCGGGCGATGGCCTTATGCTGACCAAGTGGTGAAAGTCTTTTGGGTTCGCTGGTTTGGTGAACGGGTTCAGCGATTGACTGCAACTTGTCCAAATCGATATTTTTATCGATCCGGTTTGTCGATGTACTGGCCACCGCTTTCGCCGCCGCAAAATCTTGCGGCAAAGTGAGGCCCAAATGCCTTGAGGGAATGTTTAATTCGTCATCACGAACAAGGGCGCCCAAATAGGTAACATCGAGCGGTTCAAGCGCTGATTTGAGCATCAATTCGTGCCGTTCGCTGGCGACGCGGTTCAGAATCACCCCTGCCACTTTGATGTCTTGGCGCAGGGTCGAAAAGCCGTGCACAACGGCTGCGATCGATTGTGCCATCGACCCCACATCCACCACCAAGATCACGGGTAAGTTGAGTACAGCGGCCAGATCAGCAGTGGAGCCATTGCCGCTGACAGCACCGTCAAACAAGCCCATCACGCCCTCGATTAACAATAGGTCCGCGCCATTTGCGGCTACGTCAGCGCGGCTTTTGAGTTGTGCCGCCGACATGGCCCAGGGATCAAGGTTGGATGCGGCGACCCCAGTGGTGAGCGCGTGAAACGACGCGTCAATATAGTCCGGCCCAGTTTTTGCAGAAGCAACATTGATGCCGCGATTTTTGAGCGCACCGAGCAAGCCCATGGTGACGAGTGTTTTGCCTGACCCTGAACTTGGCGCTGCAATGATGAGCCCTTTAGCCAATGCGGTTCTCCGATGGGGTATACCAGTTCAAGATTTCGCGGTAGTTGACCACTTGTCCGATCACAACAATGGCGGGCGTTGGTACGTCTTCGCGTTCAACAAATGCGCCCGCATCCCCAAGCGTGGTGATTGCCACTGTTTGTTCGGGCAGCGTGGTATTTGAAAGTATAGCGAGAGCGTCTTCTGTTTGGCGGCCCGCTGCTATCAGTTTTTCGGAAATTGAGCTGAGGTGTTTCACCGCCATAAACATCACGATGACAGGGGCGGCAGTTGCGATAGATTGCCAATCAACAGCATGGGGCACCTCGCCTGTTTCATCATGCCCCGTGAGGAAGATCACCGCCTGGTTGGTATCGCGGTGAGTAACGGGTATTCCGGCATAGGCAAGCCCACCAATGCCTGAAGTGATGCCCGGCACTATGCGAAATTTCACACCTGCTTTGGCCAATGTTTCACTTTCTTCACCGCCTCGGCCAAAAACAAACGGATCGCCGCCCTTAAGGCGCAAAACCTTTTTGCCCTCTTTTGCCCAATCGATCAGGCTTATTGAAATGTCTTTTTGCTTTGGCGAAGGTTTGCCGCCGCGCTTGCCTGCATAAATGCATTGAGCATTTGGGTTGGCGAATTTGAGCAGCTCTTTGCCCACGAGGGCGTCATAAACGATCACGTCCGCCTGCCCCAAAGCGTAATAGCCAAGCATTGAAATCAGGCCAGCAGCACCCGGCCCTGCGCCCACAAGCCAAACAGTGCCCGGTTCAAAGGGAGGGAAATCCGCATCATCCATACGCCCGAAATGGCCTTGCGGCTTATCCGGGGCGAACAGATTTTTGAGGCGATGCAAAAAGCTCATCTAAACTTCTTTCTTTGCGCGACGTCGTGGCCGCTATATAGAACATTGATATGAGTGCGGACAGCCAAAAACAACCCGATCAATTGCGCCGTGGCTGGACCACGGGGGCATGCGCCACTGCAGCGACGGTCGCGGCGCTTGAAGCGCTGTTGGGCGACGGCTTTCCCGATCCTGTTTCGATCACCCTGCCCGGTAAACAAACCCCCAGTTTTGCATTGGCCACCGAAGAATTGGGCAAGGGGTTTGCGCAATGCGGTATCATTAAAGATGCGGGGGACGATCCGGACGTAACCCATGGAGCGATGATTATCGTGCGGGTTCAAATCGGCGCAGCCGGCAGTGGCGTTACCTTTAAAGCTGGAACGGGCGTTGGCACTTTCACAAAACCCGGTTTGCCGCTGCCGCCGGGTGAGCCAGCCATCAACCCTGTGCCGCGCAAAATGATGCGTGAACATGTGGAAGCGATTTGTGAAAAACATGGCATTGCGCCCGATGTGGAAATCACCGTTTCGGTGCCCACCGGGGAAGAATTGGCGGATAAAACGTGGAACCCAAGATTGGGCATTTTGGGCGGCATTTCGATTTTGGGCACCACAGGGATTGTCATCCCCTATAGTTGCGCTGCGTGGATACATTCGATCCATCGTGGTATCGATGTGGCGCGGGCTGAAGGCCTGCCCCATGTTGTCGGCTCCACCGGCGACACGTCTGAAAAGGCGGCGATGGCACATCTTGACTTGCCCATGGAAGCCTATCTGGATATGGGCGATTTTGTGGGTGGTTTGCTCAAATATCTCAAGAAAAACCCATTGCCGCGCCTGACCATTGCTGGCGGTTTTGCAAAGCTCGTGAAATTGGCGCAAGGGCATATGGATTTGCATTCAGGCCGCTCCCAGGTTGATTTCAACTGGTTGGCGGTTGAAGTGCGCGCGCTTGGTGGCACAGATGACCTTGTCGCGCAAATATTGGAGGCGAAAACCGCCAAACATGTTCTGGAAATGTGCCAAGACGCTGGCCTTAGTATTGCGGACCGTGTCGCGGAACTGGCCAACAAACAAGCGCAAAGCAAGTTGGATATCAACAAGACCAAAACAAGTGTTTTGGTGGTGGATCGAATTGGGGTTATAATCGCGCATAGCTAATCGCAACTTGGAGGTGGAACTATGCGAATTTTGGTATTCGGCGGCACCGGAGAAGCGATTGATTTGGCGAACGGATTGGTCCGGCAGGGCCATCAGGTTACCACGTCGCTCGCCGGACGAACGCGCAAGCCGCGCCTGCCCAATGGGCACATTCACACAGGCGGTTTTGGCGGCACGCAAGGGTTGATCGATTTTATCAGCCGCAATGGTTTTGAGATGATCATTGACGCCACGCACCCATTTGCTGCGACCATGTCGACCCATATTGTAGATGCTGGCGTTGAGATGAACAAACCCATGCTGCGCCTGACGCGCGAAGCCTGGCAAGCAAGCGTTGATGACCATTGGAACCATGTATCGGACATTGAAGCGGCAGCTAAACAATTGCCAGCGGATGCGCACGTGCTGGTCACGGTTGGTCGCCAACATATTGAGCCCCTGGTCTTGCGTACCGACTGCAAAATATTCGTGCGGGCGATTGAGCACCCCGAAGTGATTTTGCCTTCTCACGTGACCGTGATTTTGGAGCGCCCGCCATTCCGGTTGAGCGACGAATTGGCCTTTATGCGAAAACACGAAATCACCCATTTGGTCTCCAAGAATGCGGGCGGTGGTCAAACCGCTGCCAAGCTTGAAGCGGCGCGCATGGTTGGGGCAAAGGTGATCATGATTGAACGCCCACTGTTGCCAGAAGCGCCCGAGGTTTATTCGGTTGATGCGGCACTGCAATTTGTTGCCGATCATTCAGCCTCCGCTGCCTGACGCTTTTTCTTTTTGCCCTTGTTGCGCAGCACATGGGCGAAGTCAGCGCTATATAGCTCGCTGTCGCGGAATTGTTTTTGGCCGAATACTTTGCCAACGAATATCAAGGCTGTGCGGGTGATTTTTTCTGCCCGCACATCGGCGCGCATGTCTTTGAGCGTTGTGGTGATGAACTTCTCGTCCGGCCAAGTGGCACGGTAAGCGACGATCACCGGGCAATCTTCGCCATAAAACGGGGTCAGGGTTTCTTCGACATACTTAAGGTTACGGATCGACAAGTGGATCGCAAGGGTTGCGCGTGACTGGCCCAAAATCTCAAGCGTTTCATGCTCGGGCATGGATGACGCTTTGCCCGACGTGCGGGTAATGATGATGGTTTGTGCAATCTCTGGCAGAGTCAATTCAGTTTGCAATTTCGCTGCCGCGCCTGCAAAAGCGGGTACGCCGGGCACCACTTCGTAGGGGATTTGCAAATCATCGAGACGGCGCATTTGCTCGGCTACGGCGCCATAGATTGAAGGGTCACCCGAATGGACACGCGCCACGTCTTCACCGCGTTCGTGTGCCGATCTCATGTCCTCAATAATCTCACCAAGGTTCATGGGCGCGGTGTCTTTCACCAATGCCCCTTCAGGAGCAGCCTCCACAATCTCGGTTGGCACCAATGAGCCTGCATAAAGGCATGTGGGGCAGCGCTCGATCAGTTTGAGGCCACGCACGGTAATGAGGTCTGCAGCGCCAGGGCCTGCGCCAATGAAATATACGGTCATGATGCTTGATCCATTTTTGCGGCTTTCTTCGCGTAACCGCGCGGCGTATAGGCGACAGTTTCGCCAGAACCACGTTTGAAGCTTTTTGATTGGGATGCGCCGAACATGACGATAGTCAGCATGTCGATTTCTTCGGGGTTGAACTCGCCCAGTTCAACCACCCGCACTTTTTCTGCAGGGCGTCCAAGATTGGACGCGATCACAACCGGCGTATTGTTGGGGCGATGTTTCAAAAACTTCTCTTTGGCGATTTCAATCAGGTCCGTGCGACGCATGGAGCGCGGGTTATAGAAAGCGGTAACGAAGTCTCCTGCTGCGGCAGCATCCAAACGTTTGAGAATATCCTCGCGCGGGGTCAGCAAATCCGACAAGGAGATACAGCAAAAATCATGACCGATTAGCGCACCAGATTTTGCGGCGGCAGCTTGGAAAGCGGAAATGCCTGGGCATGTTTCAATAGCCACGCGTTTAGCCGCGTCGGATATGGCGCGGTCGCCTGTTGCGGCCAGCAATTCGTAGATCAAAGCACCCATGGCGAAAATGTTCGCGTCACCTGAACAAATCAGCGCGACCTGTTTGCCGATGCCCGCCAACTCAAGCGCATGGCGCACGCGCAACTCTTCTTCGCCCAAAGCAAAACGATGTTCGATTTGATCGGTTTTGGCGTCGGCAGCAAGATCCAGATACAACCCGTACCCAACCCAATCGGTGGTGCGGCGCAGAGCCATATCTGCGACAGGAGTGCGCAATTGGTTGGTGCCGGGGCCAAGGCCCACAAGATAGAGAGCACCCGCTAGAGTGCCGAACGTATCAACGTCAATTGGTGTTTCGCTGATACCAATGGCGCAAGTTGCTTTGTTGGTCTTTTGCTTTTCAACCAACAGGGCTCCTGCTTTAATCGCGGATGCCTCTGCAACTGATGGGGTGCCAACTTCGCTTAAAACCACCGTTGAAGGATTGGGGACGCGGACTGCTTCTTGTTTCAACTGATCGGCGGTGAATGTGCGCAAAGGTACATTAAAATGGCTTGCAGCAGCATTGAGCGCTGCCTCATCTGACTTCAAGTCAATGGACGCAATGGCAGCGATTGCGAGCGGTGAGATGTTGTTTTCGGCCAGTGTTTTTTCGACCAGTGCGATCACGTGATCAGCTGGACAATGGCGTTCGCACCCAATGCCAACGATCAAGTTCTTGGGTACGATGTGAAGTGAAGCACCGTCTTGTACCAGATGATCAATCGCCACATTCACAGTGCCATCTTTTAAGAGCAGGCTACTTTTTTCAAGCCAGGGGGCATTGCCATCCAGATTGATTTTTTCGCCCGCGAGCAATTTCGCCATGGCAGATTTGGCCGCATCTGGGTTTGCCAAAACGTAACCAAATGGCGGTTCATCCAAAGAGATGCCCAAGACATTGTCGCTCGCCGTGGTGATGGCCGCGTTGCCGTCAAGCAATGCTGAGATATCTAAAGCCAATTGGTTTGCGCCGTGGTGGCCACCTAAAAGGGGCACCGCTTGCTCGCCATTGGGCGAAACGGCAACTACTGCTGGTTCTGACAATTTTTCACTTAGAATGGGTGCGAGATAGCGCACCAAAATGCCGGATGCACAAACGCCAACAATTGAGCGCTCGGCGCTAAAGGCGGATTGCAGAAGTGCTTTGCTGTCTTGACCATCCATGTCGCTTTTAAGCCAAAGTTGGCCGTTCAGGTGGTCAGCGATTTTTCGTGCGGTTGTGTCGCCGGCAACGGAGAATGAGACGACCAGAGGTGATTTTATTTGCCCCATGCTTCATCTCCTTTGTAACAGAGGATGGTTGAAAAATAGGGGCGTTCGCCTTTGGCAAAATCCATTAGTGGCGTCACCTTTTGGCGGTTTTGGGTAGCGTGTTCCACCACGATGGCGTTTGCGGCGTGGCCCGTTTGAGTGAGCACATCACGGACCCGATCAAAATGGCGACCAACTTTGATGATGGCGGCGCTTTGGGTTTGATTGAGTTCAAAAATCAGTTTTTCGCTGTCTAGGGGCGCTGGCAAAACCTTGAGGGTTTCGTTGCGCGCAGCCAGCGGACGGCCAATGGCAGATGCGGTTGCGGTGAGCGAAGTAATGCCGGGCACAATTGAAACACGCGCCTGAGGCAAGCGCTCTATCATATACATGGCCGAGCCATAAAACAGCGGGTCACCTTCGCACAAGTAAGCAACCGACTTGCCTTCATCAAGAAGAGACGAAATCGTCTTGGCAATCTGGTCGTAGGCCTGTTGTGCTGGTTCGCGTTCAACTTTCATTGGCACATTGACTGGCAATCTAACTGCGGCCGCACCAATATGCTTTTGAGCAATCGACAAGGAAAGTGAGGTTTCGCCCGGTTTTTGTGGATAGACCACCACATCGGCTTTGCCAATGGCATTGACCGCCTTGAGGGTTAACAACTCGGGGTCGCCCGGTCCAACGCCTACAAGGGTCAGCGTGCCGCTCATTGTTCAACCTCTTGCGGTTTGGCGACATTCCATTGGGTTACTGCCATGCGCGGGCGCAGCGCTTTGTGTGCGCCAACATTGTCCAAATGTGAAATCTCTATTCGGGCCATGTCGCCGCCATGTTTTTCAAGCCGGTGCACCAATGCCATTTCACCGTCCAGGGTTACTGCGTTGGCGACCAACCGACCACCGGGTTTTAAAGCGGCCCAACAGAAATCAAATAGTGCTTCATTGCCCACATCACCGCCCATAAATATCGCATCGGGCGCATCTAGTCCTTCAAGACTTTCAGGTGCTTGGCCTGAAACAATTTTGAGCCCGGGAACACCAAGCGCCTTGCGGTTTTTTTCGATCATTTCAATGCGCGTCGCGTGACGCTCAAAACAAGTAGCGATTGCACGGGGTGCCGCCCGCATCCACTCAATCGCAACCGAGCCACATCCTGCGCCCACGTCCCACAATTGTTGGCCCGGCAACGGCGCTAGTTTGGCCAAAGTGGCAGCACGCACTTCCCGTTTTGTCAATTGCCCATCATGCACGAAGGCACCATCTGGCAGACCGGGCAAAGGTGGCAATATCGGCGCACGCTCATCCGCGACACAATCGATGGCAACAGTGTTGAGATTACCCACGCCTTTGTTGGAGTGATCCTTTGCCAAGAACTCGGCTTGGCTTTCTGTTTCCCCGCCCATGGCGTTGAGCACTGTCATTTGGCTTTCACCATAGCCACGGTTGGTCAAAAGTTTTGCAATTTCTGCAACAGTGCTCGCATCGCTTGTTAGCGCCAAAATGCGTTGACCCGGTACAATATGGGAATGAAGGATATCAACAGGACGGCCATGCACAGAGATGCATTGAACATTTTGTAGCGGCCAGTTCATGCGCGCTGCGGCAAGTGAAAAAGCAGAAGGCGCTGGTTGAATTTCGAATTCTTCCGGCGCAATGTGTGCGGTAAGCGTTGCGCCAATGCCAAACCATGTGGGATCGCCGGTGGCTAATATCACCGTTGGCGTACC
>NZ_CAKZPW010000346.1:0-8284 GCF_937139385.1 uncultured Maritalea sp.
GGACATCGCACCGCCACTCATATCAACATGATCGTCGAGTTGGGGCAGGCTAAACTTCTCGTGGGTGACGTAGTTTAGCCCCCACATTGGTTTGATGGCAAACTGGGTCATGCCCCCCAATGTTAATTTGAAAGGGATGGAGAAGCCGGTGCGCAGGTCCCGTTCGCGATTGCCGCCAACGATGGCGTCAACGGTGAGCATCATCACGTCAATCCCAGCATCTTTGGCGCGCTGCAACATGACCTTGTTGAGCTCTCGGTCTTTGTGAAAATAGAACTGATAGGCTTGCGGTGTGTCGTATTTTTCGCGCAATTCTTCCATGCTGACCGTGCCAAGCGAAGATACACCAAACATCGTCCCGTATTTATTCGCTGCGGCTGCTACGGCACGTTCACCATTGTGATGGAACAAGCGTTGTAGAGCCGTTGGGGAACAATAAATTGGCATATCCAACTTCTGCCCCATCACGGTAACCGACATATCTACATCGGTGATGCCGCGAAGGACGTCGGGGACCAGATCGCAAGTGTCAAAACTTGCAGTATTGCGTCGGTATGTGATCTCATCATCAGCAGCGCCGTCGATATAGTTGAATATGGGGGAGGGTAAGCGCTTCGCTGCTAGCTTTCTGAAGTCTTGAAAATTGTGGCAGTCTTTGAGGCGCATAATTGTCTCCCTAACACCATTCTGGCTGCAAGCTAGCGCAATGATGCTATAGAGGTCAAGTTTATTTACCTATTTTAAGGACTCTAGAGAAGTGCTTGACGACGTTTTGCGATTTGTTCCCGGCGATCTCGGTTTTGATCAACAAGATAGGACCGTTCGACAAAATTGATGTGGTCGCGTGCAGCTTTTCGCGCGAGTTCGGGATTGCCATCCATAATGGCTTGATAGATCGCGCGGTGTTGTTGCAGCAAAAGGTCGCTCGCCCCATCGCCATCTTTAGCGCGCAAAACAGCTCGATTGTAAAATAGGTTTTGGCGGGTCAGTGCATAAATTGAAGACATAGAGTGCACTAAAAGGGTGTTATGGCTCGCATCGACAATCGCCACATGAAACCTAATGTCTGCATCTTCAGAGGCCGCAAAATCACCGACTTGGTGTGCCGTTTCAAGTTCGCTGATAATCGCTGATAGGATTTCTTTGTCGATCTTTGTGGCGCGCTCTGCAGCGAGTGCTGAAGCAAATTGCTCTTGTTCACGCCGAAACTCCAAATAGTCCAGGAATGCACCAGAGTGTCGTGCATATAGCTCGATAAGTGCTGGAGACATAGCAGAGCCAATGAGCGGCGCGACAAAAGTGCCTTCCCCATGCCGGGAAATGATCAGCCCATAGTCTTCTAGCCGCTTCAGTGCCTCACGCACTTTCGGCCTAGAAACGGCCATACGCTCGGAGATATCGCGTTCGGAAGGCAGTTTGTGTCCGTCGCGTAGAACACCATTAAGAATGAGCCCCTCAATCTGCTCAACAATGGCGTCAACAACGGACGCGTGGTCGACGGGTTCAAAAATCCCTGTTTGAATGCTCAAGCGAATGCCTCTGTTCAGCGGTAAAATAAATGATCCACTTATAATGGACGCAAGCGGATGTGAGTTCAAGTGCTTAGTTTGCGGGATAAAATTCAAGGTTTCATGCTAACTGGCTGTAAATGAAGGAGTAATTGAAAATTGTAACGTGGAAATTCGCATAGATGAATGTGAATATCCGGACATGACAAGTCGTTAACTATTCGTTAGTCTAATAATATGGTCGCTTGACAAACTGCAGGAGGTCAAGTTTATTTACCAATATTGCGGATTGTATATCGCAGGAATTTTTTCGCCCATTCGGGCATCAAGGAGGAACCAATGAAAAAGCTAGTCGCAGGTGTGGCCGTTGCCGCAGCCCTTGCATCAACAAGTGGTGCAATTGCAGCAGACAAAGTACTCTTAAAAACGCCGATCGCGTTCTCAACAAGTTTGCCGGGTTTGGGCTCACCGATCCCTCGTGTTGCTGAGCAACTTGATTTGATGTCCGGCGGGACTTTGAAAATGAAAGTCTATGAGCCAGGCAAATTGGTTCCAGCATTTGAGATCTTGGATGCGGTTTCTTCTGGTAAAATCAACTCTGGTTATGCCACCGCCGGCTATTGGGCTGGTAAAATTCCAGCAGCGCCATTGTTTTCAGCTGTGCCTTTTGGACCTGAAGCAGGCGAGTATATGGCATGGCTTTATTACGGCAATGGCCTGAAACTCTATCAAGAAATGTATGATCAGGCAGGCTACGACATTCACGTTATTCCCTGTGCGATTATCGCGCCGGAGACTTCTGGCTGGTTTGCAAAAGAGATCAACACGCCGGCAGATCTTGAAGGTTTGAAAATGCGTTTCTTCGGCTTGGGCGGCGAAGTGATGCAAAAGCTTGGGGTTGCAACTTCATTGTTGCCAGGTGGCGAAATTTTCCCAGCGCTTGAAAAAGGCGCGATTGATGCAACCGAATTCTCAATGCCTGCAATTGATGCACGTTTGGGCTTCCATAAGCTTGTGAAATACAACTATTTCCCAGGATGGCACCAACAGGCCACTGTGTTTGAGTTGTTGATCAATGGCACGCAGTGGAATGAAATGAGCGAACAGCACAAAGCGATCACCGAAAACGCTTGTAAAGCATCTATGGCAGACAGCTTCGCTGAAGGTGAAGCCATTCAGCATGATGCGATGATCGACAACGTTGAGAACAACGGTGTTCACATCAAAACTTGGTCACCAGAAATGCTTGCGACTTTCCGTTCAACTTGGGAAGAAGTTGCGGCTGAAAAAGCCGGTGGCGACGAGTATTTCGCCAAGGTTTTGGCTGACATGAAGGAGTTCCGCAACGGTTATCAGCTGTGGAAAGAAAATGCGTTCTTGCCGCGCAAGTAAATCAAGATTGAGCATCGCATAGACGTTTGCGGCGCTCACAAGACTTTGGTGCGCGTTTAAACTGAGCGCGCACCTCTTTTAGAGTGGGGAAGAGGCATATGACGCAATCACATACTGATCCGGTTGATCCGGTCGCAGCCTATGTAGATATTAGTGAGCATCCAGAAATGGACAATCAGCCAGTGGCTGTTGGCATCGACCGTTTTGTAAAAACCGTTGGGTCAATTGTTATGTGGGCGAATGTTTTGCTCGTTGGTGCGATCGTCACGCAAGTGTTATTCCGCTATTTGCTCAACCAGAGCTTTCCCAAGCTTGATGAAATTCAATGGCATTTTTATGGTCTTGTGACCATGATTGGCATTTCATATGCCATGGTGACAGACAGCCATGTGCGCGTTGATTTGCTGTATATGCAGCTGAACAAACGTGCACAAAGGATTATTGAAGTCGTTGGAATATTGGCGTTGCTGGCGCCGTTTATCTATTTGATGATTGATCAAGGCTTTGACTATTTTTATGAAAGTTTCCGTGTAAACGAACGTTCAAGCAGCCCCATCGGATTGCCTGCGCGTTGGGCGTTTAAGGCGGTCATCCCGATCAGTTTTGTTTTGTTGGCATTTGCCGCAGTGTCTCGACTGATTCATGATGGGCACGCGCTATGGGTGAATAGAGCCAATGACCAAAAAGGCTCGGGGTTGCGACTGATTTTCATCTCTCTTGCTCTGTTTGGTCTTGTTGCTTACGGGCTAACATTCTTGGTGGAAACCACTGAAGAAAAGCTGGTGATTACAATGTTCATCAGTTTTATCGCTTTGCTTTTCACAGGGTTTCCTGTGGCATGGACCCTTGCCGGTGTCGGTGTGATTTTCTGTGGTATTGCCTATCAGTTCGACAGCGGATCGATGAATTGGACTGGGCTTGAAGAAACATTGACCGGACTGGACTATCTGGCTCTGGGCGCGGTGGTGAACCGCATTTACGCTACAATGTCCAACGCGGTGTTGGTTGCGCTGCCCATGTTTATCTTTATGGGATTAATGCTTGACGAAAGTGGAGTGGCTGAGCGTCTGATGACGTCGATGCAGCGTTTGTTCGGCAAAACACGTGGCGGATTGGCGATTACTGTAACGGTTATTGGGATCATTCTTGCAGCATCTACGGGCATAATTGGTGCATCGGTTGTGCTGCTTGGTGTATTGTCACTACCATCAATGATGCAGCAAAAGTACTCTCGCAGCTTAGCTTCTGGGGTTGTTGCTGCGTCTGGCACGCTTGGTATCCTCATTCCACCTTCAATCATGCTGGTGATTATGGCCGATCAGATGGCGCTGTCTGTTGGTGACCTGTTCATGGCGGCAGTGTTTCCAGGTGTCATTTTGGGCGGGCTGTACCTTTTGTATTTGTTCATTGTGTCATATCTAAACCCAAAACTTGCACCAGTCCCTGAAGGGGCGGTGGCCCCTGACTGGGCAGCGGTTAGAGATGTGCTAATTGCGGTGCTTCCAACGTTTGCATTGATCTTGGCGGTGCTTGGCTCAATATTTGCGGGTATTGCTACCCCGACCGAAGCCTCTGGCGTTGGTGCGCTGGGCGCGACGTTGTTGGCGGTTGGCTATCGCAAGCTCACTCTAAAAAAACTTGTGAATGTGCTCAAGTCGACCTTTAACACTACGGCCTATATCTTTGCGATCTTCTTGGGCGCGACGGTATTCTCGTATGTTCTAAGAGAATTGGGTGGCGATGCATTAATTGAAGATATGATTGGCTCAACAGGCTTTGGTCCGCACGGCACGATATTGATGATCTTGTTCATCGTGTTTTTGCTGGGCTTTGTGCTTGATTGGATTGAAATCACACTGATTGTTTTGCCGTTGATGCGGCCGATTGTGGCGGGTCTTGGCCTCGATATACCGGGCTTTGATGTTGTTGATGAGCCGACGTTGATCTGGTTCGTAATTTTGGTGGCGGTCACTTTGCAAACTTCGTTTTTAACGCCGCCGGTGGGCTTTGCCCTGTTCTACCTCAAAGGGGTATGTCCGCCGGAAATTAAGCTGATGGATATCTATCGCGGTGTGGTGCCTTTCGTGCTGCTTCAATTGCTGGGCCTCATGCTGGTGTTCTTTTGGCCCGCCTTGGCAACCTGGTTACCGGCTGTCGCCTATTAAGGACTGAACTAATGAGTGATGAAACACTAATCGCGCAATTGCGCGCGTACGTTGGTGCGCGCCATGTTCTGACCGAACAACGCCAAACTGAACGCTTTAGAAAAGGCTTTCGGTCGGGTGAGGGGGAGGCACTTTGTGTGGTGCGTCCTGGAAGTCTTGTCGAATTGTGGCGTGTGCTGGAAGCCGTGGTGCGGGCCGACAAGATCATCATCATGCAGGCTGCAAATACCGGGTTGACGGAAGGCTCAACGCCTAAAGGAACTTATGATCGGGAAGTTGTGTTAATCAACACAAAGCGGATCGATCAAATTCACCTCATAGACGATGGTAAGCAGGTAATAAGTCTTGCTGGTGCGACGCTTTTTGATCTGGAAAAACTGCTGGACCCCATTGGTCGGCAACCACATTCTGTAATCGGTTCTTCGTGCATTGGTGCATCAATAGTTGGTGGAGTTTGCAACAACTCAGGCGGCGCTTTGGTTGAGCGGGGGCCTTCATATACGGAGTTGGCGCTTTTTGCTCAAATAGATGCCGATGGTCAATTGAAGCTGATCAATAATCTGGACGTAGAGCTGGGGGATGAGCCTGAGCGGATATTGGCAAATTTGGACAGTGGTTTGTTGCCCGCCGATGCAGTGCGTCAAACCAATCGTTTGGCTTCAGATACAGAGTATGCAGACCGTGTTCGCGATGTGAATGCCGCCAGTCCTGCGCGCTTCAATGCGGATAAGCGCCGCCTATATGGAGCGTCTGGTTGTGCGGGTAAACTGGCCGTCTTTGCTGTCCGACAGGACACATATCCAAAGGCAGGGGCTGAGAAAGTCTTCTACATTGGTACCAACGATGCTGGTGATCTCACAGCGATCCGGCGGCGAATACTGAGTGAATTTGAAACTTTGCCCATTAGCGCTGAGTATATGCATCGTACAATTTTCGACATTTCGGAAGAGTACGGCAAGGATACCGTTTTGTTGATCAAGCAATTGGGTACTGATCGATTGCCGCAAGTGTTTGCGCTTAAAGGTTTCCTTGATAGTTGGTTCAACAAGTTTGCGCCAACTCGGCATTTGACCGATCGTTTGATGCATGGTTTAGGGCGCATATTGCCTGGTTTGCTACCAGATCGAATGCTGCAATTTCGAGATAGATTTGAGCATCACTTGATCCTCAAAATGCGGGACGGCGGCATTGATGAAGCACGTGAATTGCTTGGCGAGCTCTCAAACAACGGCACCACTGCCTTTTTTGAATGTTCGCAAAGTGAAGGTAAAACGGCGGAACTGCATCGCTTTGCAGCGGCAGGAGCTGCCGTGCGCTATCAGGCAGTGCATTCCAAAGAGGTTGCTGACATTTTGGCGCTGGATATCGCCTTGCCTCGCAATTGTATGAGTTGGGTTGAAGAGCTGCCTGCGCACATAGAAGCGCAGATTGAGCACAAACTCTATTATGGGCACTTTATGTGCCACGTTTTTCACCAAGACTATATTGTGAAAAAAGGGGTAGACGTGGCAGCGCTGAAAGTTGAAATGCTGTCGCTGCTAAACGAGCGGGGTGCTGAGTATCCAGCTGAGCATAATGTGGGACATATGTATGCAGCAAAGCCGGACCTCGCCGAATTCTACCGAACGCAAGATCCAACGAATTCGATGAACCCCGGCATTGGAAAAATGTCGAAAAAGCGAAACTATGCTTAGGTGATCAACGCTCAGAAAATGCTTGGTCAACAGAGCGGAATACGGGTTTCAGCAAATAGCGAGCGAGTGACTTTTCACCGGTCAATACGTCTGCTGTGACTTCCATTCCCGCGTTGACCGGGTATTTGATACCCTTGTTGGTTAAGAAATTTTGCTCCAACGCCACCTGCACTTTGAAGAAATGCGTCCCACCTTCGTCAAATGTTGTTGGTGATATGGCCTTCACTTTGCCATTTAGATGGCCGAATACAAATGGGTCATAAGTGGAAACCGCAATTCGTGCGTCGGCGCCAACGTTGATGTGACCAATGTCTTTCGGTCGGACCTTGACGTCTGCAATTAAGTTTCCATCATCAGGTACGATGCTGGCGATGATTTCACCTGAACGGGCGATTGAGCCGACTGTGTTGTATGCTAATTGATGGATGACCCCATCAATTGGCGAAGTTACTTCGAGTTGATCGACCAACTCTTGAAATTTCAGCATGTCTGCTTCCATTTCAGTCAGTTCAGAAAGGCCTGTCGTTTCTTGCTTTGCAAGTTGCGATTGGATTGAGGATTGTTGTTCGCTGAGCTGAAGCTGGGCCTCTGCCGAAAGCTCCGCTGCGGTAGCAATCGTCGCCTTCAATGACATTAATCTGGCTTTTGCATCTTCAAGGTCGGCTTCCGCAGACAGTAAGTCGCGACGAGGTGCGAAGCCTTGTTCCACCAAGGACTTGATGCCGTCATAGCGTTCTTGCGTAATCGCTAATCGCTTTTCGACGCTTTTTTGTTCAGCAATGGCGGCTTGGTGCTCGAGTTCGCGTCTTGCAACTTGGGAGGCGAGTTTGGCTTGCTCTTGCATGATGCGGGTGCGCTCAAACATAAATGCATCCATCTGTGTGCGCGCAATCGCGGGGTATTTCTCACCTGCTTTGCCAAAGTCTGGATTTTGAAGTCCGCGTTGCTGGGCATCTATGGATGCTAGCGACATGGAAAGGGCGGCCATTCTGATTTCCAATTGATCCCGATTGCTTTGGGTTGCAGTTGGGCTCAGCCGCAACAGGACCTGACCCGCTGAAACTCTGTCGCCTACATTGACAAACAGCTCTTCAATTCTGCCGCCGTTCAAATGCTGAACATATTTCACTTTTTCTACGGGTTGGATTTGACCCTTGGCGTGCGTAACTTCTGAAATCGAGGTGATAGAAGCCCAAATGATGAAGGCGGCTAGGAACGCAAAGCAACCGCCAACTACAAACGAGTAGAGTTGGGGGGGATGTTCTTTTTCCAGTGCCAAAGGGAGCGTAAGCGTCTTGGCATCAAGTTCTGTATGTTTTTGGTCGAGCCAACTCACTACGCACGTCCTGTACTAAATATATAACTAACAAATGGTATCAGATTACTCTTAACGGTGTGTTGTGCGCCGCGTTGAGAAATCAGAAATTGAACCTTAGGCGATCTTTTTATTGAACTCGGCGAGCTGCGGCATGACGCGCTCAGGGGGCCCATTCAAGATCGCTCGACCTTCATGCAGAACGATCAC
>NZ_CAKZPW010000347.1:0-11458 GCF_937139385.1 uncultured Maritalea sp.
AACACCGCGAGCGCCTATTCTGAGCGCGTAGTGGGCGGCAACTTTATCGACGTGGAGATCCGCCGCGATGACGCGGCACGGTTCGGTCTGAACGTGGCCGACATTCAAGATGTCATCAAGGTCGGCCTCATTGGACAAAGGCGCACAGGCTTCGACGTCTGCAACGGTGACTTCGCTGTCGTCGCCGATCTTGTACAGGCCCAGTTTTTCTACGGTCTGGCGCAAATCCCCGGGCGCCATTTCACGCGACAGGGACACAATCAGGTTCATCGCGTCGTTGCCAATCGCCGTCAGTCCCGCCGCGCGCAGCGAGGTTTCGATTTCATCGCGACTGGGCGGATCGTCATAAACGCCTGCGGCATAGGCCGATGGGTGGCCTTCGAACAATTTGCGCAAGGCCGACCGTGCGTTAAGCTGCCCTGCCGTGATAACGATCTGCGCATCGCCGTCTGCCCAATCTGCCAAGGCAGGGGTGACGAGCTTTGCAATGCCATCAGTGGCGTCTTCGACAAAGGCCACGCGCGGGCCGGGAAAGAATCCTTGTGCCTTAATGGCATCAATTAGCATTGCCGGATCCTTGCGCAGATCAGCACCGGACATCCGCGTCAGGCGCATTTCTTCTTCGCCCTGCGCCCCGACGAGTGCCTTAATGACCTCTTGGCGTTTCAGGGCGACCCGCATTGCGTCGCCGCCAAAGATCAAAATGCCCGCACCCTTTGGATCGGGTTTGCGAAAGTAGGCATTGGCATCGCGGGCAGAAAGTTTCATCCGGCTGAGGCGATGATAATGTCGGTGACAATCAGATCGGCTAGCGCAATGGCAAGACGGTCGCGGGCGTCGTCTTGTGCTTCGCGCGTTGCAATCGTTGTGCCTGCTGCCGAATAGGCGGTGAATGTCGATGCCGTTCCCTGCGCCAGAGGCGTATCATTGCCCGGCTCGCTCAGGACCCATGTTGCGGTGCCCGGCAGATTAAAGCGGGTGATAGACTGCGCAGAGCTGATGGCCAGCGCGCTTTCGCCAATGCTCATCTGGACTGTCAGCAGATAATCACCTTGTTCAACGCGGCCCAGCCGGTCTTCGAGACGTGTGCGCAGACGAAACCCTTCGGGTGTGGCGGGTGCGCGGTAAGCGATGCGACCCCGCAAGGTCCGCCCTGTTCCTTCGGTTCCATAAACCGGCGCAAATCCGCAGCCCGCCAAAGGCAGTGCTGCAAGAAGTTTAAGAATGTGGCGTCTATCAGATGACAACATTGATGATCCGGCCCGGTACAACGATCAGCTTTTTCGGGGTGGCCCCGTCCAGCGCTTTGATTACAGCCTCATCCGCGAGGGCGCGTTTTTCAACCTCTTCCTTGCTCATGTCTTTTGGCACGGACAATTCAGAGCGGCGTTTGCCGTTGATCTGGATTGGCATAGTTATGGTGTCTTCGACCAGCATGGCCTCATCGGCGACGGGCCATGGCGCATTCGCAATCAGGCCTTCGCCGCCCAGCATCGCCCAGATATCTTCGGCCAGATGCGGCGTCATTGGCGACATCAATTGCGCCAGAGCTTTGACCGCTTGGCGTTTCGTGTCGCCGCCAGCCTTGGATTTGGCGATAGCATTGGTAAAGCCATAAAGCTTAGCGATGGAAGCGTTGAAACCAAAGGATTCGACACCCTGCGTTACTTCATGGACTGCCTTATGCATATCGCGCAGCAGGGCTTCGTCCTGATCGTTGGCAGCATCTGTGTTGCCCGCGGATTCAACCGCAATGCGGTAGACGCGCGACAGGTGCTTGTGCGTTGCCTCAGCGCCGGAGGCCGTCCATTCAACATCGCGTTCAGGAGGGGAGTCGGACAGTACGAACCAACGCGCGGTGTCCGCGCCGTATTGGTCGATGATCGCCACCGGATCAACGACGTTGTTTTTGGATTTGGACATTTTGGCAGAGGGAATGATGTCGACCTGCGTGCCGTCCTTCAGGAAGCCGCCACCGTCGCGAAGATCGACCGATTCAGGGTAGTGATAAACCGGCCGGCCATCAGCACCATCGGTCTTGAAGATCGCGTGTGTCACCATCCCTTGCGTGAACAATGCATCGAAGGGTTCAATCGCTTTGGCGGGCAAATGGCCTGTTTTGTGCATCGCGCGGGCAAAGAAGCGCGAATAGAGCAAGTGCAAAATCGCGTGCTCAACGCCGCCGATATATTGATCAACGGGTAACCATTCGTCAGCCGCTTTTGGCTGAGTTGGTGTGGAAGCATGTGGTGCTGTAAAGCGGGCGAAATACCATGAGCTGTCCACAAATGTGTCCATTGTGTCTGTCTCGCGCCGGGCAGGGGCGTCGCAGGTTGGGCAATGGGTGTCTTTCCATGTGGGGTGATGATCCAACGGGTTGCCAGGTTTTTCAAAGCTCACATCGTCGGGCAGTTTGACCGGGAGATCTTCCTCGCGTACAGGCACAATGCCGCAATTGTCGCAGTGGACAATGGGAATGGGGCAGCCCCAATAGCGTTGGCGCGATATGCCCCAATCGCGCAGGCGGTAATTCACTTTACGCTCGCCTTGTACCTGGCCGTTGATATCCACCTTGGCCAACCGATTGGCCACTTCTTCAAAAGCGTCTTTTGGGGTCATGCTATCAAGGAAGGACGAATTGATCATTTGCCCTTCGCCTGTATAGGCTTCATTTTCAACCGCAAATGTTGCAGCGTCTTCACCTTCCGGCATCACCACCGCTTTGACAGGCAAATCATATTTACGGGCAAAATCCAAATCTCGTTGATCCCCGGATGGGCAACCAAAAATGGCACCGGTGCCATAGTCCATCAAAACGAAGTTGGCCACATAGATCGGTAGTGTCCAATTTTCATCAAAGGGGTGTTTCACGTGAATCCCGGTATTGAAGCCGCGCTTCTCAGCCGTTTCAAGGGCAGCAACGGACGTGCCCAAACGGCGACATTCTTCAATGAAGCTTTGCAACTCGGGGTTTGATTTAGCCGCTTCTTGCGCCAAAGGATGATCTGCTGCCACCGCCATAAAGCTGGCACCAAAAATGGTGTCAGGTCGGGTGGTATAAACTTCGAGATCGTCATATCCTTCAGGGGCTGTTGTCTCATCAAGCGCCCAACGAATGGTCAAACCCTCAGATTTGCCAATCCAGTTCTTTTGCATCAAGCGAACTTTTTCCGGCCAATCATTTAGATTGTCGATTTCGTTTAGCAAGTCTTCGGCATAGTCAGTGATTTTGAAGAACCATTGGGTCAGCTCTTTTTGCTCGACCAAAGCACCCGAGCGCCAACCGCGTCCATCGATCACTTGTTCGTTGGCCAACACGGTGTGGTCCACAGGGTCCCAGTTTACCTTTGAACTTTTCCGGTAGATCAGTTCTTCGCTCAAAAAGTCGATGAAGAGTTTTTGCTGCTGCGCATAATATTCAGGATCGCAAGTTGCGAACTCGCGTGTCCAATCCAAGCTAAAGCCCATAGACTTCAGCTGGGTCTTCATGCTCGCGATATTTTGGTAGGTCCAGGTTTTGGGGTGGGCATTGTTTTTCATCGCCGCATTTTCGGCCGGCATGCCGAACGCATCCCAACCCATGGGATGCAAAACATTGTAACCCTTAGCCCGTTTGTAGCGCGCGATCACATCGCCCATTGTGTAGTTGCGGGCATGACCCACATGGCACCGACCAGAAGGGTAGGGGAACATCTCAAGGACATAGTATTTTTCGCGATCGTCCTCATTGCTGGACACGAAGCTTTTGCGCTCGTTCCAAACGTTTTGCCAATGGGGTTCACTTTCGCGCGGATTATACCGTTCTGAGTTGGTGCCGGTCACGTCTTATATGTCCTTTAGGTCGTCATGTTCGATTGGGTCTTGTGCCCAATACTTAAGCTTTGCACCGACCTTCACCAGATTTGGGGGGTGGGGTCAATATGGATTGGCTTTGAATCGTTTGCTCATGGGCGAAAAATGATTCAAATAGAGGGTACAAGTGATTTGAGGTTAAATATGAGTATCGCACAACTAGATGAAGTAAACCAGCGGATCAAAGAAGCGGCGCTGCGTTTTGGACCATTGAGCGAAGATGCGCCGGCGCCGAAATTGATTGCGGTGTCCAAAACTTTTGACGCAGATCAGATCGATCCGATCTTGAGCGCGGGCCAAAAACACTTCGGCGAAAATCGCGTGCAAGAAGCACAAGGCAAGTGGCCTACTTTAAAAGAGAAATATGATGGGATCGTTTTACACCTTATCGGGCCGCTGCAAACCAATAAGGTAAAAGATGCGGTTGCTTTGTTTGATGTGATCCATTCCGTGGATCGAGAAAAGCTGGCAAAGGCTTTGGCCAAAGAATTTACAGCGAGTGGACGGAAGCTGCCAGTCTTTGTGCAGGTGAATATTGGTGAGGAACCGCAAAAGGCTGGGATCGCGCCAAGTGAAACCGTTGAATTTGTGAAAACATGTCAAAACACTTATGGCTTGGATGTGCGTGGTCTAATGTGTATTCCGCCTGCAGGAGCACCCTCCGCACCCTACTTTGCGCAGCTGGCGGAATTGGCCAAGGGCGCAGATTTGCATGAACTCTCTATGGGGATGAGTGCAGATTTTGACACAGCGGTCGAGATGGGCGCAACATATGTTCGGGTTGGATCTGCGATTTTTGGACACCGCGACTATTCCGCCCATTAACCAACACGAAATTCACACGGGCTTGTGATTGGGATGTTAACAGCTAATGTCTACATTAGCGTTTCGATTTGAATTTTGGTGTTGGCCAACAAAAGGCAATAAAATGAATAAGCGTCGGCTTTTGATTGTGGATGATGAAGATGAATTGCGCCAGTCATTGGTGGATCAACTGTCTCACTATCGTGAATTTGAAATCACGCAGGGCGCAGATGCGGCAACGGCGCTGCGTTCTGTAAAAGCCTCGCCATTTGATTTGGTGCTGCTTGACGTTGGCCTGCCGGATATGGATGGGCGCGAAGCGGTAAAGATTATGCGCCAAGATGGGTTCAAAAGTCCGATCTTGATGTTGACCGGGCACGATAGTGACTCGGATGAGATTTTGGGATTGGAAAGTGGGGCAAATGATTATGTCACCAAGCCGTTCCGCTTTTCCGTTTTGCTGGCTCGCGTCCGCGCCTTATTGCGCCAGCATGATCAAAGTGAAGACGTGGTGTTCACCATCGGGCAGTATAATTTCCAACCCGCGACCAAGACCCTTGAAACCGAAGATGGCAACAAGGTGCGTTTGACCGATAAGGAAACGTCAATTCTAAAGTTCCTTTATCGACAGGGCGCAAAAACGGTGTCCCGCGATGTGTTGCTGCAAGAAGTTTGGGGGTACAATAATCGTGTGACCACCCATACGCTTGAAACCCACATTTATCGCTTGCGCCAAAAAATTGAACGCGATCCAAGTAATGCAAGATTGTTGGTGACAGAAGAGGGCGGTTACCGCCTGGTGCCATAGAGTTCTGGATAAGACATGTCTCTTGAAGAAATCACAGCCATCTTAAAACTTGCGGACCCTTTTCAAACCTTGAGTGACGAGCAGCTCAAGCTGATCGGGTTCGTAAGTGATACGCGCAAGCTCGCCGCTGACGAGATATTGTTCAGTGAAGGGGCGATTGCGGATGGGGCATATGTTTTGGTGTCGGGCGCTTTGGTGTCCAGCCATACCGGTTCCAAATCGTCTGGGCCAGCCCTTGACCAAAAGGGGATGACCTTTGGCGAGTTAGCTTTGATCGTGAATAAGCCGCGCCCGGCCACCGTCACCGCCACAAGAGATAGCGAATTGATTTTTGTGCCGCGCACGCACTTCAAGCGTTTGATTGAAAACTACCCAGATCTTGCCGCGAAAGTTGCGGCAAGGATCAAATTGTCAATAAATCGATATGTCCATGCGTTGGGCGCAGCGGACGTGCACCAATAATCTTACCCGAAGTGGGAGATGATCGGCACGTGATCCGAAGGCTTTTCTGACCAGCCACGGGCGTCGCGCAATACCACGGTTTGTGTTGAGTGCTGAGCCACATCGGGCGTTGACCAAATATGGTCGAGCCGACGACCTTTGTCAGATTGGCTCCAATCTTTTGAGCGGTAGCTCCACCAGCTAAATAGCCGCTCGTCGTGCGGAATATGTTTGCGCACCACGTCCACCCAATTTCGCCGTGCTTGAATGGCGTCCAGCAATTCGGTTTCAATTGGGGTGTGGCTGACAACTTTGAGCAGTTTCTTGTGGGACCAAACATCATTCTCGTGTGGGGCGATGTTGAAGTCGCCAACAATCACATGGCCATCATCAAAGTCTTCGTGGTCAAACCAGTCTTGCAATTCAGCCAAAAAATCCATCTTGTGTTTAAACTTTGGATTGATTGTAACATCGGCCTCATCGCCGCCCGCTGGAATGTAGAAATTGTGAATACGGGTTTTGCCAAATGGCGCTTCAACAACACCACTTATGTGGCGAGCATCGCCCATGGCGCAGAATTCGCGCGCGTTGTGATCTTCCATTGGGATGCGTGAAACAATGGCCACCCCATGATAGCTTTTTTGGCCATTGACGGCCTGATAGGTGTAGCCGGATTCTTCAAACGCTTTTTTAGGGAACTGGTCGTTTTGACATTTAATTTCCTGCAAGCACAAAACATCGGGTTTGTGGTCCGCAAGAAAATCTTGGACCATGGGCAAGCGCAAACGCACTGAATTGATGTTCCATGTGGCTACCGAAATCGACATATGTGCTCCCTAAGCAAAAAGTGGCGAATCGCCAACCGCTATATATTGGCAGCTTAGCAAATTGGGTCCACCCGTTTTTCGCTCAAACCTACTTGTAGTCTGGTAGGTAGAAATAGGCTTTTGGAATATCGATTTCAGTTGTGGTGTCATACATAGAAAATGTCACCTCGTTGCCGTTAGGCTCGGTCAGGGTCCATTGGTCAATGTCTTTGGTTTCAAGGTTGAAAATCATGGTGACTGAAACGGGCCCCGCTGGCGTGTCGTCTGCGACGCTAACCGCGATCATTTCCTCGGTTTTGATCACGTCTGTGATGTTGGCAGAAAACAGATCAATCGTATCGGACAGGAACTGGCGCAAAGGTACACGTGATTGGGGGTAGGCGAATTTTGATCGGTCTTTGCGGTTGATCACATAAAAGCCTTTGCCTACGGAAATGACTTCTTCGTATGAAGGAGGGGCATATTTGAAGCGGATTTTGTCTGGGCGCTTCAAATAGAAAATGCCTTCAGAGCGATTGCCGGCGCTGTCTAATTGTAAGAATCGTCCGGCCATTTGATCAATGGCGGAATGGTGCGCACTGATGTCATTTATGATCTGAGTTTCTTCTGGCGTTAGGGTGCGATCCAGGGCGTTGCTGGATGTCACAAAACTGAGAGTGATCAGAATGGCGAATAAGGGTTTGGCAAAGGGGCGCATAAATAATCCGCTGGTTCGTATCGAGGTGTTCAACAAACTCATAAAGCTACAATATGGCAATAGCGTGAGGTGCTAGGGTCAAAGTTTCACGTGAATCAGAACGGAGCGTCTTCTTCACCGCCCACCAGTACTTCGCGTTTTCCTGCATGGTTGGCGGGCGAAATAACGCCCTCTTGTTCCATACGTTCAATCAAAGTTGCCGCGCGGTTGTAGCCGATGGACAGGCGACGTTGGATGTAGCTGGTGGAAGCTTTTCTATCGCTCAAAACAATATTGACAGCTTTGTCGTAAAGTTCGTCGCCGGAGTTGCCAAGGTTTGAATTGCCTAATTCTCCGCCTTCATCGCTCTCTTCGGTCACGCTTTCTAGGTATTCGGGGGAACCTTGTGCTTTGAGATGATTGACCACGGTTTCAACTTCGCCGTCGGCGACGAATGGGCCGTGCAAACGTTTGATGCGACCGCCGCCTGCCATGTAAAGCATGTCACCCATGCCCAACAATTGTTCCGCTCCTTGTTCTCCAAGGATGGTGCGGCTGTCGATTTTTGAGGTCACTTGAAAAGAAATCCGGGTTGGGAAGTTGGCCTTGATGGTGCCCGTGATCACATCAACCGATGGACGCTGTGTCGCCATAATCAAGTGAATACCCGCCGCCCGCGCCATTTGTGCAAGCCGTTGGATCGCGCCTTCGATGTCTTTACCCGCAACCATCATAAGGTCTGCCATTTCGTCAACAATCACGACGATGAAGGGTAGGGGCTCTAGTTCGAACTCTTCGCTTTCAAAAATCGCTTCGCCGGTTTCTTTGTCAAAACCGGTTTGCACGGTGCGCGAAATGACCTCGCCCTTTTTGTTGAACTCTGCAACTTTTTGGTTGAATCCATCGATATTGCGCACACCGATTTTGGACATTTTTTTGTAGCGATCTTCCATTTCGCGCACGGCCCACTTCAGGGCGGTGACGGCTTTGGTTGGATCAGTCACAACCGGCGTCAACAAGTGGGGAATGCCATCATAGATCGATAGCTCGAGCATTTTTGGATCGATCATGATCAAGCGGCACTGCTCTGGTGTCCAGCGATAAAGCAGTGAGAGAATGAATGTGTTCACCGCCACCGATTTACCAGAACCGGTTGTCCCTGCAATCAACAAGTGTGGCATGCGGGCCAAGTCAGCAATCACCGGTTCACCACCAATGGTTTTGCCCAAGCAAAGGGGCAATTTGCCTTTGACTTTTTCAAAGTCGGCGGACCCAAGCATTTCGCGCAAGTAAACGGTTTCACGGGTCTTGTTTGGCAATTCAATGCCTATGGCATTGCGGCCAGGGATCACGGCAACACGGGCCGAGATCGCGCTCATAGAGCGGGCGATATCGTCGGCTAGACCAATCACCCGTGATGATTTGATGCCCGGCGCGGGTTCTAATTCATAAAGGGTGACCACTGGGCCGGGGCGTACATTGATGATGTCACCACGTACGCCAAAGTCTTCAAGCACACCTTCGAGCATTCGCGCGTTGTCTTCCAACACTTCGGGCAAATGTTCGCGGGCAGTTTTAGAAACTGGCGGCTCAGCCATATAGCTGAGTTCAGGCAATTCAAATGTGTCATTGCCCAATAGGCTTTGTTGCGCTTCTGCTACCACACGGCGGCCAGGCGCAGGACGTGGCGCGGGAGCGGTAACCCTTGGGCTTGGCTTTGCAGTCGCTACTGGCGCATGCGAAGCTTGTGCGGGTTCGGAGTAGGGTTGGGCGTAATCGTCAGGTTCAACGTCTATATAGTCGTCTACTTCTTGTGTATGGTGAGTTTGATCGGGCGCATGATTTTCAAAACGTGGTTCAATCCGGCGCTGGTGCTGTTCTGGGGTGCTATGGGTTTGCGGAGCGAGCGATGGTTCTTGCTCGCCTTGGCGCCAAGGCTGTTTTTCAGCTTCAGCTTTTTGGGCTTTGCGCTCAGCCCATGTTTTCTTGAGGCTTACATGGGTAGAGAACACAAGGTGGGTGAGAGCCCCAAGCAATATTGTGAACATGGCGGACAGTTTTGCCCCCACCCATTGTAGGGCCGACTTTGGCTCATCAGATTTATCATCTTTGTCCACATGCTTGTCGGTTTGGGGTTCAAGACCAAAACGAGCGCCTGACTTTATCGCGATCCAAAAGCTGACAAGGGCCGGGGTGAACAAGATGATGGAAAACAACCAGCCTGCCGACGCGCGCACTTCTTCGCCCACAACAAATCCTGCAACAGCGGAAAAACCCAATCCAATAATACCACCCAGCCCCGTAGGGAGCGGCCATGTGGCCGGTGTTGGAATGAACGCTAACACGCCACAGGTGAGCAACAGGGCGCATAGCCACATGACAACACGCAGACCAAAGCGCAATGGAATCTTTTTTCGGACAAGGGAAAGGGACCAAATGGCGGGTGGGGTAATGAACAATAAACCGCTTAGGCCAAAGAATTGGAACATGGTATCCGCCACTACAGCGCCGGGATAACCGAGCCAGTTTTTAACCGGATCGCTTGAGGCATAGCTTAAGCTTGGGTCATTCACTGACCAAGACATGAAGGCCAAAATGACAAAGGCGACGCTGGTCAAACATAGGATACCAATTAGTCGCAGTGGTATTTTGACCGCGATCGCAGTTGGTGTATTTTCTTGTTTTTTCAAAGCGGATGATGTGTGAACAGCCAATGGTCGATCTCATTTTACGCAATAACTCAATTCTTAACGTAAGGGGGCATGGTTAATTTGTGGCTAACTTTTGCATCAAAAAGGGGCCCGGCGGAAATACCGCGGGGCCCCTGATTTTGCGATGACGGAAGCGCCATCAGTCATGGTTCAGATTTGTTCAGAACTCTGGATAAGCTTCAACACCAACTTCTGCCTTATCAAGGCCGAGAGCTTCGTCTTCTGCTGAGACCCGAATGCCAATTGTTGATTTAAGAATAAACCAAACCACGCCAGACAAGATCATGGTGAAGGCGCCAATGGAAACGATACCAATAATCTGGGTGCCAAAGTTACCTGAGCCTGAGAGTGGGGTAACCAATGTGCCCCAGATACCTGCGAGCAAGTGAACTGGGATCGCACCCACCACATCGTCGATTTTGAGTTTGTCGAGCAATGGAACCGCGAAGACAACAATCACGCCACCCATTGCGCCGATGAACAAGGCAAGCATTGACGATAGGGCCGTCAAACGGCAAAGACAGGCGCAAATGTAACCGCGCCGAGAGGGAAACGAAGATGAGCTGGACAACACTGGATCAAATGGACCTTGCAGGAAAGCGCGTGCTGACGCGGGTCGATATCAACGTTCCCATGGAAAACGGCGTGGTGACAGATGCAACGCGGATCGAGCGGATCGTGCCAACGGTCAAGGATATCCTCGCAGCTGGCGGAATGCCGATCCTTTTGGCCCATTACGGGCGCCCCAAGGGGCAGCGCGTGCCGGAAATGAGCTTGCAACAACTGGTGCCCGCTCTCGAGAGTGCTTTTGGATGTGACGTGCTCTTTGCTGCGGATTGCATTGGCGTAGGGGCCGAAGCTGCGGCTGGCGCGTTGCAAGGCGGTCAGGTTCTGCTGCTCGAAAATACCCGCTATCACAAGGGCGAAACCAAGAACGATCCTGATTTTGCCGCCGCAATCGCCAAGCTGGGCGATATTTATTGCAACGATGCCTTTTCCGCCGCGCACCGCGCTCATGCCAGCACCGAAGGTCTGGCGCGTTTGCTGCCCTCTTGCGCAGGCCGCTTGATGCAGCAGGAACTCAGCGCATTGGAAGCCGCCCTCGGCACGCCCAAGCGCCCTGTGGTCGCCGTTGTGGGCGGCGCGAAGGTGTCAACCAAGCTGGAATTGCTGGGCAATCTGGTTGAAAAGGTTGATCATCTGGTGATTGGCGGCGGGATGGCGAACACCTTTCTCGCGGCCCAGGGCATTGCTGTGGGCAAATCACTGGCCGAGCATGAGATGACAGGCACTGCCAGCGAGATCCTTGCCAAGGCGACAGCCGCAGGATGCGAGATCG
>NZ_CAKZPW010000348.1:0-6478 GCF_937139385.1 uncultured Maritalea sp.
GAATAGCGGCCAATAGGCCAAGCGCTGTTGCAAACAAGGCTTCAGCAATACCCGGCGCAACAACGGCCAAATTTGTACTTTTGGACGCAGCGATTGATTGGAACGAATTCATAATGCCCCAAACCGTACCGAACAGGCCAACAAACGGGGAAGCTGAGCCAACCGTTGCGAGAAACGTTAAACGCGATTCAAGCTTATCGCTTTCTCGACCGATGGTGAGGTCTAACACTTTGTCCAAACGTTGCTGCACACCAAGATAAGAAGATGCGCCTTGCTCGTGGCTGCGCTTCCATTCTTTCATCGCCGCAACAAACACCGAAGCCATGCCACGGGTGTCTGTGTCATTGAGCTGCTGATAGAGTTCTTCCAGGCTTTGGCCGGACCAAAAATTCTTTTCGAACCGGTTCATTTCGCGCCGTGAACGGTCATACAGCATGGTTTTATCGACAATGATTGCCCAACTCCACACAGAGGCGACGAGCAAGCCAATCATGACCGATTTAACAACCCAATCGGCAGCCCAAAACAAAGCAAACAGTGAAAAGTCTACTTCAGCGGCTGCACTGGCGAGTTCTACTTCCATTTATCTTCCCCTAAATTGCCAACCCCCGTTTCACCGCGCAGTTGGCCCATCCACTCGACATGCCGCTCAATTTTGTCAAATTTAAGAGCGCAATTGCCGAATAAGCCTACAAATTGCCTTATAGCGACCCATAGGCTGATCCGGTAATTTTAGGGTTAATGAATTGTTGCTGAATTGAAGATGAACGATTTATCTACTCAAGCGCATTTCTAATAGATTGTGGCAATCGGGTCGGTTTTCCGTCCGTTTTGATCGCTACAGCGACCACTTTGGCTTGTGTGATCACATCCCCGCCTCGCCGCATAACCTGTTCAATGGTCAAGCGCGAGCCCTTCATTTCAATCACTTGAGAACTTACCTCAAGCAAATCATCAATATGGGCAGCTTGCAAATACTCGATGTTTAACGACCGCACCGCAAAGGCAACCCCGTTTTCCGCCAGCAGAGTTTCGTGGTGCACATTGTGCGCCCGCAACAATTCCGTGCGGGCCCGCTCAAAGAACTTCAAGTAAGCCGCGTGGTAAACATTGCCCGAGAAATCTGTATCCTCATAATAAACGCGCACCGGAAACAGATGCGCGCCATCGCTGGTGAGTTGCCCACCAAACTGATAATTCTGATTGTCCACGCTAGTTTACAACCCTTGCACACGTCATATCGCCAACCCCTTCGCATGGGGCAAATGTCACAATTTCGCTTTCGCTATCATCGTCAAACACCACCTGCACAGATAGTGTTTTTACGCTTTGTGAAGGTTGACGCATTGCTGTGGCTTCCCAGCCGGCATCACTTGGAATGGCAAACGGAATGGCTGGAATGCATCTCACCAAAGGAAAAGTTTGATCAAGCGCATCCGAATTCAACGAATAGCGCACCTCTTTCATCCGACAGCGAAGGGTCACCAACGCGCTAAAATAAATCCATTGATGCCCATCATATTCGCGAAACGAAACCCAGCCCGAACTTTTGTTCGCATCCAGCATCATCTTATACATTGATAAATCAGGCAACTCTTGCGCAGATGCCGTTGCAGGACCAAGCCCCATTAGCAGCCCCAGTGCCAACAAAAGTTTTTTCATATTACCCTCCCCGAAACCAAATTATTCGTCCAATATAACATGCATGGGCGCTTGGGGCAGGTCAATGAACTGGGCGCGCAATGGGCCGGGTTTCAAATCAACTTGTGCCAACGCCTCAGGGGTCGCTTCAATCCACCGATAGAAATACGAATTACCGCCATCCTCGTGACTATGGCAATCCTTTCCAATTACAAATGGAATATTCTTGGGCCGCTCAACCTCAAAATAGAATGCCAATTCATGAAACCGTTCATCATCCAGCGTAAAGAAACTCTCCGCAATAATTAGCGGGCTGCGAACATTGATGTTCGCGTTTAACTCCTCCGCCAATTCACGTTGCAACGCCTCAGCACTCAGCTCACCACGCTTAATTCGACCGCCAGGCAAGAAGCTGAAATCGATCCCCCGCTCATTATCACAAAGGATGTGCCCCTTATGCTTGATGATCGCAGCACATCGCACGTTAAAGCGCTCGCCCGGTGACCTGAAACTTAAATCAATGCCCATCGCCTCAATACTCCGGGTCAACAACCGTGTGATGTTCAAACCCATCAGGCAGCGTCAGCAATCGGGTGCGCATGGCAAGAGGGTGCAGGTTGACGCGGCACAAGTGATTAGCAGTATAGGGCACCCATTCAAAGCTTAGGGCCTTGCCGTCATCTTCGCCAAATTGACAGACACCTTGAGTTACAAATGCAACATGAGCAGGCGGTTCAACTTCATAATAAAACGCAAATTCATGGAACTTCTTGCCATAGCGCCAGAAGAAATTTTCAATAATATATTTGAGCTGCGGCCCTTCGATTTGGGCGTTTAGCTCTTCGTTCATTTCCCGATGGATAGCATCCAACGAGCTTTCGCCCCGCTGAATGCGGCCACCAGGCAAGCACACAAAGTCATCATCATCTTCGCGCACCACCAACACATGCCCATCACGCCGGATAATCCCCACGGCGCGCACATTGACCCGGTTCTGGCCCTCGTCAAAGGTGAGATTACTCATACAAATATGCCCCTAAAAATGATGCTTCAATACAACTCAATCAGGTTGATCTCTGGCGGCACGCCAAATCGAACAGGTAATATAGAACACCCTAGCCCGCCCGAGACAAGCAGATCTGAGCCATTTTCTTGAATATGACCATATGCATATTTGTTGCCAAACTTCGAAGGTACAACTGGCGAATAGCTCCCGAACCGAATTTGCCCGCCATGAGTATGACCACTCAAAGTCAACGCCACGTGATCTGGAACGCGCGGAAAAATGTCCGGTTCATGGGCCATGAGAATAACAGGGGCATCATCATTGATCTGAGCAAGAGTACCATCCAGATCATCCAGTCCAACATGTTTGCCCCGGGTTAGTCCTTTGTTGGGTTGCAAAGCCCATTGATCGGCCAACCCGGCCAGCCAAAAGCCCTTGCGATCTTTTTCTAGACGAACTGTATGATTTTCATAGACCGCAATGCCAACCGCCTTAAGCGCTTCACCAACCGCGGTTGGACCTTTGCCACGTTTTTGTGCAGCTTCATCTTCCCACCAATCATGGTTACCCAAAATGGCATGTACACCCAATGGCGCGTTCAGTCTGCTCAATGCCTGTGCCAATTCACTATTCGGCAGACTGGAAAACACAAGGTTCATGCCAGACAAGTAGTCACCCAACAGAACAATAATGTCAGCATTGAGCGAATTGGCGCGGTCCACAACCTGTTTTATCCGACGCGCATTCATCCATGGTTCGCATGCATGAAAATCGGCTAACGCTGCGATCCTAAGTGGCGGACCATTATGCCACTGGCGCGGCGACAATCGATTATGGGTAACCCTTAATCTCACTAAAGGCTCCAAGCCAAATGCATAGCCAACAACCCCAATACCGCCAGCCATGGCTGCACCAAACAGCTCCAAGAATTTTCTGCGTGAAATCACAAAGGCCCTTTCAGAATTCTGGCGCAATCTGCACACACATTCTGGCGCAATTCGGGCGGATTATTCTTCGCTTCCCTCTTCTTCAAACAAGCTGGCTTGAACCCCCAAGAACCCTTGGGGCACGCCCATGCCCATGTGCTGAAACGCCATTGCGGTTAGCATGCGCCCGCGCGGGGTGCGTTGAATGAAGCCTTGTTGAATGAGATAAGGCTCAATAATTTCCTCAACCGCATCGCGCGGTTCCGACAGTGCAGCAGCAATGGTTTCAATGCCCACCGGGCCACCACTGTAGTTTGTGGCAATCGTGCCCAAATAGCGCCGATCCACCTGATCAAGGCCCTTTTTGTCCACGTCCAATCGCCCTAGCGCTTTGTCGGCCACAGCGGCGGTGATTTCGTCCACGTCGTCAACCTGCGCAAAGTCCGCCACCCGACGCAGCAAGCGCCCCGCGATCCGTGGCGTTCCTCGAGAACGACGGGCAATTTCCATTGCCCCATCTTCGCTCATGCCAATGCCCATCAAGCGCGCGCCACGGCGCACAATTTTTACCAGTTCTTCTGGGGTATAGAATTGCAACCGCACTGGAATGCCAAATCGATCCCGCAACGGTGTGGTCAACAGCCCTGCCCGCGTGGTCGCGGCCACCAGAGTGAACTTGGCCAAATCAATCCGCACCGAACGTGCGGCAGGGCCTTCGCCAATAATCAAATCCAGTTGAAAATCTTCCATCGCCGGATAGAGCACCTCTTCAACCTGCGGGTTGAGGCGGTGAATTTCATCGATAAACAGCACGTCGCGTTCTTCAAGATTGGTCAGCAATGCCGCCAAATCCCCCGCCTTGGTGATCACTGGACCAGAGGTTGCGCGAAACCCAACGCCCAACTCTTTCGCCACAATTTGCGCCAAGGTTGTTTTGCCCAAGCCTGGGGGCCCAACGAACAGCACGTGATCGAGCGCCGAACCACGCTTTTTCGCCGCGTCGATGAACACTTGTAAATTGTCCCGCGCCTTTTCTTGCCCAACGAAATCATTGAACAAAGAGGGGCGTAGACTAACGTCAATCTCGCCATCACGGCCCGCGGTGCTATCGGTTATGTCCGTCATAAATTACCTATTGTCATTCGTTTTAGGCGAATGTTTCGCACCGCCAATGATCCAGCATACATGCGCCCAAAGGAACGAAATGGCTGCACCTAAGAAGCCACCTAGTGCAACGCCCAACACCAATTCACCTACATTTGCCGCACTCAAGTCCGTGCCCATAAGGAAGTATAAGACCCCAATCAGCGATACCCCATAAATGCCACCCGCCATAACTGCACGGCGCACAAATATCTGGCGCAGCAACAAGAAGCCTTTGTTCACACCAAGGGCGTATGAGCCAAGCGAGACAAGACTAAACGGCACCCCAAACACGCCAATCACCAGCGCTGTACCAAAAAGCCGCGCCACCTGCATCCAATAGCCGCCAACGGTTGGGTTAGTGATTGCGTTCCATAGGTCCGAAAACCCGAACATCAACATCACAAATAGCGCACTGCCGATTGGCCCAACCACAGCACTCACCCAAACAAACCGCGCCGCATCATTTTGCGGTTTCTTTTCCTCAGGCTCCGGCTTGCGCTTTTGCGACGGATCAAATTTTAGAACGTTATTCAACTGCTCAACTCCTTAAGCCCCATGCGGATGAGTTTTTCGGTGGAGACATCATCACCCTCTTTAGCGACGATGCGCGCCAGCGCGGATGAAGCTTGCATTTGCGAATAGCCCAAATTGGTGAGGGCTGATACCGCATCGGCCACATTGCTTGTGGCCACCCCTTCGCCAATCGCTTCTTGTAAACCTTGCACGCCCGCATCCACCGCGCCCATGGCGGGGATTTTGCCTTTGAGTTCGGTCACGATGCGCTGCGCCACCTTTGGGCCAACGCCCGGCGCGCGGCCAACCATAACTTTGTCTTGCAAGGCAATGGCGCTTGAAATTTCTGAAACCGTGAGGGTGGATAAGATCGCCAGCGCCACCTTTGCGCCAACGCCCTGCACTTTCATCAACAGCAGAAACCATTGCTTTTCTGACTGAGTGCCAAAGCCAAACAGCTTGAGCTGGTCTTCGCGCACATAGGTTTCAATGAACAATGTGGTGGCTTCGCCAACGCTGGGGAGATTACCCAAAGTGCGACCCGAGCAATGGCAAACGTAGCAAACGCCGTTCACATCAATCAGCACGCTATCATCTTCAAGTGCCTCAACAAGGCCTTTTAGTTTGCCAATCATTTATGCACTCGCTTTTTGATTTAAGGTGCCGCGATGGTGCGCGTGGGTTATCGCGATCGCTAACGCATCTGCCGCATCTGCGCTTTCAAACTTTGCCGTGGGCAGCAAGATATTGATCATCAATTGCACTTGGTTTTTATCCGCATGACCCGCGCCAACCACTGATTTTTTGACCTTATTGGCCGAATATTCCCCCACCCGCAATCCGCAGGTTGCCGGGGTCATCAAACACACGCCACGTGCTTGGCCCAACAAAAGGGCAGAGCGCGGCCCCGCATTGACAAATGTTTCTTCAACCGCCGCCTCATCTGGGCGGTGCAAAGCGATCAGATCCTTGATCCCATTGTAAAGCGCCAGCAAGCGTTCAGGCAGTTCGTCTTTTACCGGCGGTTGCACCACGCCGGAGGCCACATAAGTTAGCCGATTGCCGGTTTGATCGATAATGCCCCAACCCGTGTTCCTAAGGCCAGGATCGATTCCCAAAATTCTAATGGTTGAATTGCTCATCATCACCGCGCCAGAAAGAAAAAGAGGTGCAGTTGCCCGCACCTCTTTCTTTGAACATGTTCTTGTTCTGTACGCAAGTATTGCGCGCGAATTAGTGGTTGGCG
>NZ_CAKZPW010000349.1:0-8630 GCF_937139385.1 uncultured Maritalea sp.
GCCGACCTATTTCAATTTGCAGGGCATGGACATTATTGCCAGGCTTGCCGTAGGTCTTGGTGGTGAATCCGCCAGCATAAGGACGGTTGCGCGCAACTTTTAAGCCTGCCGTTGTAAATAGTGTATCGGTCAGGTCCGCAATCATTGGGTGGCAGGTTGAGCCAAAACGATCGCCCAGCACAATGTCTGGTGCACTGGCATTGCCGCGTTTATCCAAATTCGGCATGGAATGGCAATCAATCAAAACAGCGATGCCAAAGTTTTCAAGGGTTTGGCTCAAAAGGTTTTGCAAGGCAGCGTGGTAGGGCTTGTAAATGCCCTCAATGCGCATGTGTGCGTCTGCCAGCGAGAGCTTGGTGCGATATATGGGCTTCTTCTCGGCGACAATTTTGGCAATGGTCCCTAGGCCAGCAGCGACCCGTGGTGACATTGTATTGTAATTGTCAGGCAGTTGGCCCTCAAACATCACCGGATCGAGCTCGTAGGGTTCTCTGTTTACATCCAAGTAGGCGCGTGGAAAGTGAGCGCGCAATAAGGGGGCGCCAAAGTTGGGCGCGCGGCCAAACAATTCGTCGACAAATGCGTCTTCAGATTGGCGAATGCTCAATTCATCTAGTCGCGTTTGATCCACAAAGCGCTTTGGATAGTCCCTGCCCGAATGGGGTGAATTGAAAACAAATGGGGCGCGTTGAACGCGCGGCCGGATTGTTTCAAAAGCTGGTCGGTCAAAATAGTCTGATTTCAACATGTTCTCCGCGAATTACGGTGCTGTTCCCCAGAGCACATTGTGTAGAAGAATGATTATGAAGTCCACCCGAACAAGATGATTTGATGTGCAGAAATAAATAGTGACGTTGTTGGCTTGAGTTTGTGGCCACACACAGGCAAAATCCGAATCAATTGATTGCTTTTGGAGAGGCTTTTTCGATGCGTCGAATTCTGTTGGCTGAAGATGATAACGATATGCGCAAGTTTTTAACGCGCGCATTGGGTAATGCCGGTTATGAAGTGGTTGCATTCGACAATGGACGCTCGGCTTATGAGCGCTTGCGTGAAGAGCCATTTACGTTGCTGCTTTCTGACATTGTGATGCCAGAAATGGACGGGATTGAATTGGCCCGTCGCGCCACTGAACTTGATCCGGATTTGAAGGTGATGTTTATCACCGGTTTTGCTGCTGTTGCGCTTAACCCGGATAGCGAGGCACCAAAAGACGCTTCTGTTTTGTCAAAACCATTTCATTTGAAGGATTTGGTTGATGAAGTGGAGCGCTTGCTCGCCGCATAGTGTTCGCTCATTTTTCTAGGTTTTGAAATAGGCCTCTATCTCATTGTGGATAGGGGCCATTTCTTTGTCGCTAGGCATGTGGGCGCTTTCTTCAAGCACAAATTCATGTCCGATGTTCAAGATGCGCTCTGCGTGGGCACGTGTTTTATCGTATGGGAACATAATGTCGTTTCGGGCGAAGACAATAAAAACCGGCGCTATATCTTTGGGCATATCATTTTTAAAGAATGGTCCAGCTGGCCGATGTCGCCAAAAGGCGGTTTGGCGAATTATGATGTCAAGATAGTCAATGTTGTCCGGCGTCAAATGGCGCGACAATGGACGAGCTATTGTGGGTAAGATTGCTTTATTTGGAACAAAACGATAGGCGAGCCAGGAGAGCAAGAGCTTGGCGTAAATCTTGAGGTAGGGCAATTTGGGCGTAACACCTGCGGTGACAACAAGCGCAAGTTTGTCGACCCGCTTTGGGGCGAGTTTGAGCATTTCTAGTGCGATTGAACCCCCAAAGCTGGCCCCAGCAATATCTGCCTTTTCAAGATGCAGCTGATCCATCAGCTCTATGAGCCATTTGCCGTAGGCGTTGTTTTTCATACTGAAAGGCACGTCAGCAGAGCGGCCCGGCTGGCCGACTAGGTCCGGCGCGATCAACCAATGGTCTTTAGCCAGATAGGCAAAAAAATCGAGCATCATTGGGCCGGTAATGGACATGCCGGGTAGTATTAAGAGTGGCTTTGCTTGGCGATTGCCCATGCTGGTAACATGGGTGGTGCCAAAGGATGTGGCGTGCACGCTTGTTTCAACATCCCCATCCAACAAACTCAGAGATTTATCATAGTAGGCCTGAAATTCCTCTCGCCCTTCAATCGAACGGTAAACTGAATTTTTGGGCAATGGGTGAGATTGGTTGCGCCGCGTATCAATTTTGGTAGTGCGAAGAAGGGACTGCTCCATCATTTCGCGCTTGGGGTTGGGTGAGCACCAATTGTTCGTACCTGCACACCATCTTTTTTCAGTTGGTTTTGTGTTTGCGCGAAAAGGCTTTCGTGGGTGTAGCAGGGCAATTTTGGATACTCGTGGTGCAAAAAGTGATGGTTGTTCAGCCAAAAAAATGGGCTAACGATATATTCCCAAAATCGTTCTCCGCGCACGATCAGTGTGGTCTTTTTGCGATCAGATGTCTGTTCAATGGTGTGTAAAATTCTATGTGAGACAGCGATAGCGGAAGAAGCAATAGATGCGGGGGCTAGCCATAAGAAGAAGGTTTGCACCGGAAACATGATCAGCAAAATCATTAATACCGCAATGATCAAGCCGATACGAATATAGCTCCATGTTGCGAATGTCTTTGAGATTGCGTGTTTTTTTTCTGCAATGACAAACATGCGCAAATAGTGAAGGGGGACGAACAGTCCTAGAAACAGACCTTTGGGGATCGAGACGTTTTGAAGCCAATAATCAGGGTCGTGTTCGGGGTCGTTGGTGTTGGCGTGGTGGCGTAGGTGTAAAAACTTGAATGTGGGAAAGTCATAAACGAGCAGCCAGCCATGCAAGGTGCCTAACAGCTGATCTAGCCAAGCGTTTGAGCGATTTGAAATGGTTTTATGGGTTGCTTCATGGGCAACGGCAAAGCTCATATGTATGGCAAAAAACGACAATAGGCTTGCCGCCCAAAGTGGGATGTAACTCATAAGATAACCGCCTATTGCCAATGCAAAAAGTGCCAACAACAACAATGAGGCGGCGAGTGTGGGCAATGCGAGTTTGTTGCGTTGCGCCTGCATCATCGACCGAGCAATTTGTGTTGTGCTTAGTGGCATTAGCTATCCTGTTGCGGCAAATATTGCAGCGAGTATGCAAAGCGATGCGCAATATGTCTAGGTCGCAATTGCGCCCGGGCAGGGAATGCCAAATTTTGGACAAATAGCTATTGACCCGCATTGTGGTTTTATGGTCTATCACCCCAGCAATCTTGATTGCACGGATGGGCGTATAGCTCAGCGGGAGAGCACTACATTGACATTGTAGGGGTCACTGGTTCAATCCCAGTTACGCCCACCATCCATTCCCCTTCTATTCATCTTGATGTGTTTCTTAATGGGCATCTGCCTGTTTCGCGCCGTTGTGTGTTTCGTACCCTGATGCGCTTTGCACTGGTTTGTCGGTTTGTGGAAAATCGGCAAATTGATTTGTTGCTCAATAATTGGTTTCATCAACAATTTACTAAAAGTTTAGGTGGAGCTGCTAGTCTTCGTTTGTAACTTTTAAGTATTTGATCATGCTCAATAGATGTAGTGCGTTAGTATTTTCAGCAGATGGACGGTGGTCGGAGGCGTTTTGCGCCAACCTAATCTCGATCGGCTTTATGCGTACATTTTGCGTTAACGACTTTGAATCGCTTGAGCAGGCGATCTCCAGACATCATATCAATTATTGTTTCTTTTCGCAGTCCAGTCAGGTCGTTCAAATCCACGCGGCGATCAATGCAATTCGAACCTACAAAGACGATGATGTTCGCTTTTCGCCAATCATATTGATGGCAAAAGAGATCTCAAAAGAAGAACTGCGGCAGTATATTGGTATTGGATTTGATGACATTGTTCAGTTCCCATGTACTTTTGATATGCTGCGTACGCGCGCAAAACGACAGCTGAACAATGTCATCAAATACTATGAAACCGCCGACTATTTCGGCCCTGATCGACGAAACTTCTTTGGTTCACAAACCCAACAGCACGAAAAGCGGAATGGGCTTGCCCCTTATAAGTGCCTGTCTGTCCGGCGTGATGTGTTTAAGGGCGTTGAAGTGGTCGATGTTTTTGATCATAAACCGCCCGCATTTGCCCAAGATGGGTTGAAGGCGATTTAGCTTGTTTGCTTTTCTAGTTGCTGAAGAGCGTATTCTTGCATGGCCTCAAGTTCTTTGACCGCTATTTCCAAATCTTCTTTTTGGGCGCGCAGCATCGATAGTCTTGAATTGACCCGCTCCAGCAAATGCTGTGTTTGTGTTGCTTGTGTGTTGTCGGCGTCATAGAGCTCGAGGTAATCGGATATTTCACTCAGTGAAAACCCAAGCCTTTTGCCGCGCAGTATGAGCAGCAAGCGGGTGCGATCGCGGCGGCGAAATACCCGCGTGGTCCCCACACGGTCGGGAATGATGAGGCCTTTAGACTCATAGAATCGAATTGTTCGGGTGGAAATGCTGAACTCGTCGGCGAGTTCAGCAATTGAAAACAGATCTTGTTTCTTTTCGGCTGGTTTTTCCAGTATTCTATCCATTACGATGCCTTCGAATCCGACATTTTTTGGTATTCTTCGCGTAGCTCTTTTTTCGACAGCTTGCCAATAAGGGTTTTGGGAAGCTCATCTTTGAAGATGATTTCACGCGGCATTTCAATCTTGGATATATATGTTTGGATGAACGCCATCAGTTCGTCTTCGGTTGCAGTGGTACCTTTGACCAGCTTCACAAATGCAATTGGCGCTTCGCCTCGATATTCGTCTTTAACGCCGATGACATTGCATTCGTCAACCGCATCGTGGTGGTAAAGCGCGTCTTCGATGGCGCGCGGGTAAACATTGTAACCAGAACAAATGATGGTGTCTTTGATGCGGTCGACGATGAAGATAAAGCCCTCTTCGTCAATGTACCCAACATCGCCTGTTCGGAAATAGCCATTAACAAAGGCCTCGGCGTTTGCTTCAGGGTTGTCCAGATATCCAGGCATAATTTGAGGGCCCTTGGCAACAAGCTCGCCGCGCTCGCCGGGTTCAACAAATACCGAAGGATCCTCAACACTGACAAATTGAATGTCCGTGCCGGGCATGGGTTGGCCGATGGAGTTTTCTTTGTTCGTTCCATAGAGTGGTGAGCATGCCAAAACCGGTGCGGTTTCGGTTAGGCCGTACCCTTCAGCTATTCGGCCACCGGTTGCTTTGGCAAAAGCAATTTTTGTTTCGTTTGGCAGCGCTGCGCCGCCCGAAATGCCGATTTCAATGCTTGAAATGTCATATTTGTCTAGCTCTGGGGCTGTAGCCAGTGCGTGTGAAAGGGTGGGAACAGCTGGAAAGATTGTTGGTTTGGTGCGCACAATTAATTTGAGCAGCGGGAGCTTTTCATAGCGCGGCAGCATGACCACTTTAACCCCGTTCACCAATGGGGTGTTCATACACACTGTCATCGCAAAAATATGGAAGAAGGGTAAAACCGCGATCAGGCTGGCTGGTGGCCTGAATAAATCAAGCCCCCACAAGTCGATCTGGCTCAAGTTCGCCGCAATATTTGCGTGGGTGAGTACGGCGGCTTTGGGAAGTCCGGTGGTGCCGCCCGTAAATTGGAGCACAGCCATATCATCGCCGCTTAGGGCAACCTTGTCTGGGAGGTGACCTGCATTCATCAAGTCATCCCAATGAACAGTCTTAGCTGCTTGCGATGACGCTGCTATATTGGCGAGATCCTTGCTCTTTAAAAGCTTATAAAGCACCTTCTTTAAGGTCGGTAGCGCGTTGGGGAAGTGGGCAACCAGTATTTTTTCGCACAAGTTATCTTGTGCAAGCGCTTCTGCTTTGTCGAATGTGAGTGCCAAATCAAGGGTGATGATGACCTTGCAATTGGAGTTTTTAAGAATATGGGTAAGTTCGGGGACAGTATATAGCGGGTTGCAATTGACGATTGTTGCGCCAATTTTTAGTGCGGCATAATAGGCGATCGGAAAGAAATGGCTGTTTGGCATGAGAAGGGCGACCCTGTCGCCTTTTTTGATGCCCATTTGCTTTTGCAAAGCGCCCGCCATTTGATCAATCGCTTCGCCAAGTTCTGCGAACGTTGTTTCTTTGCCAAGGAAATCAAGGGCGACCCTGTTTGCGTGTTTCTTGACAGACGCATCGATTTGCTCGGGCACAGGGGTGGTATCGACCGGAGCGTAAAAGTCAATTCCTTCAGGATAGTTATCGATCCAAGGTTGATACGGCTTGTGCGTTGCTGATTTTGTTCCCATTTCCCACTCCCCTTAATTTGGTTGCGAAAACTATTGCATGTATTGACGTTAACGTCAATTAAGCGACGTCCCGCAAAAACATTTTCGAGTTTAGGGGTGGTGGATCGCTTAAGCACCTTCAAATGTTAAGCAATTCAGGCTCTTGCCTTTATCGTCATTGTGTTGACGTTAACGTATATCTGTGCCAATGTGCAATGAACTAAAATCATGGTTGTATGTGGCTTGCTGCTTGGTGTGGCGACGCCGCTAGCAGGAGGCAATGATGGCGCTTTTTCTTATTATAGCAGGTTTAGCCGCATTTTACGCTTTGGCTTTGTTTGAAGTAAAGCTGGTGGTCTGGGGGGTCGTTGCGCTCGGCTTTGCCGCCGTTTGGCAGATGCTGGTCGGTGCGGGTTTTGCGCCGCTGGGCGTTGGTTCGCTTCTATATATTCCGGGCGTTTTGATGGTCATCTTGTCGGTTCCATTTATTCGCCGTCTGCTGATTACGGCCCCGATTTATGGAGCAGTGAAGAAAATTCTGCCTAAGGTTTCGCGTACAGAGCAAGAGGCTTTGGATGCAGGAACGGTTGGATGGGATGCGGAATTGTTTTCGGGTCAGCCAAAATGGAACAAGTTGCTTGATATTCACAAGCCAGCTCTTTCAGCCGAAGAGCAAGCCTTTATGGATGGCCCTGCGGAAGAAGTTTGTGCCATGATCGATGATTGGGACACCCGCAACAATCGGGCTGATATGCCCGAACATGTTTGGACCTATCTTAAAGAGAATAAGTTCCTCGGCATGCTGATTTCCAAGGATCACGGTGGACTTGGTTTCTCTGCGCAGGCGCAGTCGATGATTGTGTCCAAAGTGGCGTGTCGATCCATCGCCGCCGGCATTTCTGTCATGGTGCCCAATTCTTTGGGGCCGGGCGAACTGCTCGAAAAATATGGAACGCCTGCACAAAAAGAAAAGTATCTTGAGCGCTTGGCCAATGGTTTGGAAGTGCCATGCTTTGCATTGACGGGTCCACACGCCGGTTCTGACGCTGCGGGTATGCGCGATTCTGGTGTTGTTTGTTATGGTGAACACGAAGGTAAAGAAGTCTTGGGCGTCAAGCTGAATTGGGACAAGCGTTATATTACGCTCGGACCAGTTGCGACCTTACTTGGCTTAGCATTTAATCTTTATGATCCAGATAATCTTTTGGGCAAAGGCACAGATGTTGGCATTACCTTGGGTTTGATCCCCACCAACCACAAAGGCGTTGAAATTGGGCGGCGACATTATCCCGCGCGCTCAGCCTTTATGAATGGGCCAAATAGCGGCAAAGATGTATTCATTCCGCTTGATTGGATCATTGGCGGCACCGAATATTGCGGCCAGGGTTGGCGCATGTTGATGGAGTGTTTGTCAACAGGTCGGGCGATCTCTTTGCCTGCAATTGGAACCGTTTCGATCAAACAAGCGTTGCGGGTGACCAGTGCCTATGCGCGTATTCGCCGCCAGTTTTCAATCCCCGTCGGGGTGATGGAAGGCGTTGCAGAGCCACTTTCACGGATCGTAAAAGACGCCTACATGTATGAAGGTTCCCGCGCGGTAACCGCTGCAATGGTTGACGAGGGGCAAAAACCCTCCGTGATATCCGCCTTGCTGAAATATCGTACCACTGAGGCCATGCGCGATCGGATGAATGATGCGTTGGATATCCACGGCGGACGCGCTGTATGCGACGGCCCCGCAAACTATTTGTTCTCAGCCTATCAAACGGTACCTGTGGCCATTACTGTTGAAGGTGCGAATATCCTCACCCGCACTTTGATTACTTTCGCACAAGGTGCATTGCGGGCTCACCCGTTCCTTTATAGCGAGATCTCAGCAGCACAGAACGAAAACGCAAAAGAAGGCTTGAAAGCCTTTGATAAGGCCTTTGCTGGTCACACTGCATTCATGCTGCGCAATATTGCGGGATCATTATTCCACAATATCACTTTGGGCGCCTTCGCATCCTCACCAACGCAAGGGCCATTGAAAAAGCATTATCAACAGTTGCACCGTTACGCGCAAAGCTTTGCGCTGGTGGGTGACTGGGTTGTTGTGGTGCTTGGCGGCGACATTAAGCGCAAGCAAATGCTCTCGGGCCGCATGGCCGACATTCTGTCGGATCTATATTTGTGGTCGACGACTTTAAAGCGTTGGGAGGACGACGGCGCAATAGCTGAAGACCTGCCCGTTGTTGAAGCGATCGTACAAGATCGGATTGCGGCGATTGAGGCGAGTTTTCAACAAGTGTTTGCCAATTTCCCAAACCCTGTGATGACTTTTGTTATGCGTCGTTTGGTGGTTCCATTGGGCGCCTATGCCCAACCTTC